>NZ_JACVVF010000047.1:0-38665 GCF_016648095.1 Pseudomonas sp. S32 | reverse complement strand
ACCCTGTTGACACCCGGCCCCCTCACCACTTCCCTGCGCACCCGCCAGGCCATGCTGGTGGACTGGGGCTCCTGGGACGAGGATTTCAACCGCATTACCCACCGCGTTTGCGAACAACTGTTGGCCATCGCCAGCGCCAACGCCACCCATCACTGCGTACCGCTGCAAGGCAGCGGCACGTTCGCGGTAGAAGCGGCCATCGGTACCCTGGTACCCCGCGCAGGTAAGGTGCTGGTGCTGATCAATGGCGCCTACGGCCGCCGCATCGCCAACATCTGCCGGGTACTCGGGCGCACCTGCCTGCCGTTCGAAACCGCCGAAGACCAGGCTGTGAGCGCCGCGCAGGTCGATCGGCTGCTCACTGAGCACGCCGATGTCACCCATGTGGTTCTGGTTCACTGCGAAACCAGCACCGGCATCCGCAACCCGCTGGAGCTGATCGCACAGGTGGTGAGCAGGCATGGCAAGCGCCTGATCATCGATGCCATGAGCTCGTTCGGCGCCATCCCGATAGACGCCAGCAGCACACCCTTCGAAGCGCTGATCGCCGCCTCGGGAAAATGCCTGGAGGGGGTGCCCGGCATGGCGTTCGTGCTCGCCCAGAAGCACGCCCTGGCGGCGGCGGCAGGCAATGCCCACTCGCTGGCGCTGGACCTCTGCGACCAGCAGGCCTACATGGCCAGCACCGGCCAATGGCGCTTCACACCGCCCACCCACGTGGTAGCTGCCCTGCACGAAGCCCTGCAGCAATATGCCGAGCAAGGCGGCCTGCCCGCACGGGCGCGCCGCTACGCCGAAAACTGCGAATGCCTGCTGCAAGGCATGGCTGAGCTGGGGCTACGCCGCTTTTTGCCAGCCGAAGTCCAGGCACCGATCATCGTCACCTTCCATGCGCCGCGCGATGCCCGCTATCGCTTCAAGGACTTCTACGAAGGGGTCAAGGCCAAGGGCTTCATTCTCTACCCAGGCAAGCTGACCGAGGTGGACACCTTCCGCGTCGGCTGCATCGGCGCGGTAGCGCGGGACCGCATGCAGGCAGCAGTGAACGCCGTGGCAGAGGTACTTCGCGACCTGCACATCCGGCACATCTGACCCCCCCATCGACTATCTGGAACCAGCACCCATGAACTACAGCAACCCTGCGCAATTACAAGCCGCCATCCTCGACTGGGCCGGCACGGTAGTCGACTTCGGTTCTTTTGCACCTACCCAGATTTTCGTCGAGGCCTTCGCCGAATTCGGCGTCAGCCTTACCCTCGAAGAAGCCCGCGGCCCGATGGGCATGGGCAAATGGGACCACATCCGCACGTTGTGCAATGTGCCAACCATCGCCTCACGGTATCACCAGGCCTTTGGCCGGCTGCCTACTGATGAAGACGTCACGGCCATCTACCAACGCTTCATGCCCCTGCAGATCGACAAGATCGCACTGCACTCGGCGTTGGTTCCCGGCGCACTGCACACGCTAAAGCGCCTGCGCGCGAACGGCCTCAAAATCGGCTCATGCTCTGGCTACCCCAAGCGCGTGATGGACAGGGTGGTCGCGCTGGCTGCCAACAGCGGTTACGTGGCCGACCACGTGGTAGCCACGGATGAAACACCCAACGGCCGCCCCTGGCCGGCCCAGGCGCTGGCCAACGTGATCGCGCTGGGCATCGAGGACGTTGCAGCGTGCGTCAAGGTCGACGACACGCTGCCGGGTATTCTGGAGGGGCGGCGTGCCGGCATGTGGACCGTCGCCCTGATGTGCTCAGGCAACGCCCTGGGCCTGACCTGGGAGGGCTACCAGGCACTGACCGGCGAACAACTGCAGCACCAGCGCATGCGCATCGCGGCCCTGTTCGAAGGGGCGCAACCCCACTACCTGGTCGATACGCTCAACGGGCTGCCGGCCGTGGTGAATGACATCAACCGCCGCCTGGCTGCCGGCGAAATGCCCCAGACGGCGCAGGCCAATGCCCTGCTCGGCAGCCTGGGGTGAAGGCTACTGGGGCAACTGCACCTGCGGCTTGTTGGACACGAAAATCGCCCAGCTGGAGATGAACAGCGCCGCGATCAATGGCCCGATCACGAAGCCGTTGAGCCCGAACACCGACAGCCCACCCAGGGTAGAAACCAGTATCAGGTAGTCTGGCATGCGCGTGTCCTTGCCAACCAGAATCGGCCGCAACAGGTTGTCCACCAGGCCGATCACCAATACGCCGAAGGCGGTCAATATCACCCCCTGAAGGATCGCACCGGTCATCAGGAAGTAGATCGCCACCGGGCCCCAGACGATGCCCGCGCCCACGGCAGGCAGCAACGACAGGAACGCCATCATCACCGCCCACACCAGCGCACTGGGAATACCCAGTACCCAGAAAATGAAGCCCCCCAGCGCGCCCTGAGTGATCGCTACCAGTACGTTGCCCTTGACCGTGGCACGCACCACACGCTTGAACTTCAGTTGCAGGCGGCGCTTCTGGTGCTCAGGCAGCGGCACCGCCATGCGTACGCGCCGGGCCACCTCGGCGCCTTCGCGCAGGAAGAAGAACAGCAGGTACATCATGATGCCAAAGCCGACCACGAAATCGAACGTGCCCTGGCCGAAGCTGAACGCCTGGCTGGCGAGAATCTGGCTGCCCTCCGAGGCCCAGGTGGTGATCTTGTCGCGCAGGGCCCCCAGGTTGCCCATGCCCATGTTGTCCAGGCCCGTCTGGGCGAAGGCCGGCAGCATCTCCTTGCCCCGCGCCACGTACCCGGCAATGTCCAGCTGCCCGCTCTGGATACGCTGGTACAGCGACGCGCCTTCCTGCACCAGCAGGCCGCTGGTGACGATAACCGGCAGTACCGCCACCAGCAGGCAGATCAGCGTGGTCACGCCTGCGGCCACGTTGCGCCGTCGCCCAAAGCGGATCAACAGGTTGCGCTGCAAAGGCGCAAACAGGATGCCGAGAATCACCGCCCAGAAGATGGCGCCGTAATAGGGCAGCAAGATCCACACGAAGGCGATGGTCACCAGCGCCAGGAGCACTGCCAGGGCTTTGTTCTGCAAAGCGGTTTCGTTCATTTCCGGTCCTCGGAGGGTTACTGGCATATTAGTGCGCGCGGCACCGCCAAAAGTGCCGTTGTTCACTTGATTCAGATCAATAACCTACCCCGTGCCAGGCGCTAGCATCCGCGCCCTTTACCCGGTGCGCCCATGACCCCCACTGCCAAGCCCGAACTGCTGGCCCCAGCCGGTACCCTCAAGACCATGCGCTATGCGTTCGCCTACGGCGCCGACGCGGTCTACGCGGGCCAGCCACGCTACAGCTTGCGGGTGCGCAACAACGAATTCGACCACGCCAACCTCGCCCTGGGCATCCAGGAGGCCCATGACTTGGGCAAGCGCTTCTACGTCGTGGTCAACATCGCCCCGCACAACGCCAAGCTCAAGACCTTCCTCAAGGACCTGGCGCCGGTGATTGCCATGGCCCCCGATGCACTGATCATGTCCGACCCCGGCTTGATCATGCTGGTGCGCCAGCATTTCCCGCACATGCCGGTGCACCTGTCGGTGCAGGCCAACACCGTCAACTGGGCCAGCGTGCAGTTCTGGCAGTCGCTGGGGCTTACCCGGGTGATCCTCTCGCGGGAGCTCTCGCTCGAAGAAATCGCCGAGATCCGCCAGCAGGTGCCCGACATGGAGCTGGAGGTGTTCGTGCATGGCGCCCTGTGCATGGCCTATTCCGGCCGGTGCCTGCTGTCTGGCTACCTGAACAAGCGCGATGCCAACCAGGGCACCTGCACCAACGCCTGCCGCTGGCAGTACGACGTGAAACCCGCCAGCGAAAACGCGACCGGCGACATCGTGCGCGAGGTGCAGCCCACGCTGGGCCTGGGCGCGCCCACCGACCAGGTGTTCCTGCTGCAGGAGAGCAACCGCCCGGGCACCGAAATGCCAGCGTTCGAAGACGAGCATGGCACCTACATCATGAACGCCAAGGACCTGCGTGCCATCCAGCATGTCGAGCGCCTAGCCGGCATGGGCGTGCACTCGCTGAAGATCGAGGGCCGCACCAAGTCGCACTTCTACTGCGCCCGTGCGGTGCAGTCCTACCGCAAGGCCATTGATGACGCCGTGAACGGGCGCCCCTTCGACCGCGCGTTGATGGGAAACCTTGAATCGCTGGCGCAGCGCGGTTACACCGAGGGCTTCCTGCGCCGCCACGTGCACGATGAATACCAGAACTACCAGCGCGGCAACTCGGTGTCCGACCGCCAGCAGTTCGTGGGCGAGCTGACCGGGCAGCGCATCGACGGCCTGGCCGAAGTCAAGGTCAAGAACCGCTTTGCCGTGGGTGATCATCTGGAGCTGATGACGCCGCGCGGCAACTATCACTTCGACCTGCACCAGCTGTGCAATCGCCAGCAGCAGGCCATTGCAGTGGCGCCGGGTGACGGCCACGTGGTGTACCTGCCGATTCCGGAACAGGTCGCGATCGAGCACGGCCTGCTGATGCGGGACCTTGCCGATGACGAAGCTGCCAGCTGACAAAGCTGTAATGAATGCGTCAGCAGGCTGACAGGCGCTGCGGGCGAACATGCATCGCAAGCTGCCCCGCCACCGCGCCTGCGCTATGCTGCCGGCCCGGTCGGCGGTATTTCGCCCGCATCACTCAAGGAGCTTTGATCATGCTGCGCAAACACCTGCTCACGCTGGGCCTGCTGGCCGCCTCCGGCATCGCCCAGGCCGCCGACACCGTCGATGTCTACCGCGACCCGAACTGTGGCTGCTGCAAGGCCTGGATCAGCCACCTGCAGGAAAACGGCTTCACCGTGAATGACCACGTTGAACCGAACATGAGCGCAGTGAAACAGCGCCTCGGTGTGGCGCCACGCCTGGCCTCGTGCCACACCGGCGTGATCAACGGCAAGTTCGTCGAAGGCCATGTGCCCGCCGAGCAGGTGCGCCTGCTGGCCGGGCGCAGTGACCTCAAGGGGGTTGCAGTGCCGGGCATGCCTGTCGGGTCACCCGGCATGGAAATGGGTGAGCGCAAGGACGCCTATGAGGTGATCGGGGTCACCCAGCAAGGCGAGGACACCGTGGTCGCCCGCTACTGATGTTCAGCCTGTGGGCGCTGTTTCTCAGCGCCTTTGGCGCCGCCACCCTGCTGCCGCTGCAGTCGGAGGCCGTGCTGGTCGGCTTGCTGCTGCGCCAGCCCGAAGCCTGGGTAACCCTGCTGCTGGTCGCCACCTTGGGCAATGTGTTGGGTTCGGTGGTGAACTGGCTGCTGGGGCGCGCCATCGAGCGCCTGCGCGACAAGCGCTGGTTCCCCTTCAGCCCCGCGCAATTGGCGCGTGCGCAGCGCCGCTACCAGCGTTGGGGGCCCTGGTCGTTGCTGCTCAGCTGGGTGCCGGTGATCGGCGACCCGCTCACATTGATTGCCGGGATCATGGGTGAACCGCTGTGGCGCTTCCTGCTGCTGGTCACACTGGCCAAGGCCGGCCGCTACGCCGTGCTGGTCATGCTCACCCTGGGCTGGTTTCACGCTTGGTAACACCTTCTCGACTACGCCGTGTCCAACGGCTGGTACAGTCGCCGTTTCCTACGTGATCTGACATGGAGTGCCACATGCTGCGCGCAACCGCCCTGGCCCTGACCTGCCTGGCCGGCAGTTCGGCCATTGCCGCTGAATCGCCCACCTACGGTGCCCAGCTCGAAGGGTTCACCTACCCTCACCCGCTCAAGCACTTTGAATTCGAATCCCAGCGCCAGGTGCTGCAGATGGGGTACATGGACGTACCCGCGCAAGGCCAGGCCAATGGCCTCAGCGTCGTGCTGATGCACGGCAAGAACTTCTGCGCCGCCACCTGGGAAACCACCATCGATGCCCTGAGCAAGGCAGGCTACCGGGTGATCGCGCCCGACCAGGTCGGCTTCTGTACCTCCAGCAAGCCCGCGCACTACCAGTACAGCTTCCAGCAACTGGCCGACAACACCCATGCATTGCTGCAGCACCTCGGCATCCAGCAGAGCGCCGTGCTTGGCCACTCCACCGGCGGCATGCTCGCCACCCGCTACGCGCTGATGTACCCACAGCAGGTCACACGCCTGGCCATGGTCAACCCCATCGGCCTCGAAGACTGGAAAGCCCTGGGGGTGCCTTATCGCACGGTAGACCAGTGGTATGCCCGCGAACTCAAGCTGGACGCAGCAGGCGTGCGCGACTATGAGCGCAAGACCTACTATGCCGGGCGCTGGAAGCCGCAGTACGAGCGCTGGGTGCAAATGCTGGTGGGGCTCAACCAGGGGCCCGGGCATGAAGCGGTGGCATGGAACTCGGCGCTGATCTACGACATGATCTTCACCCAGCCGGTGTATCACGAGTTCAAGCACCTGCAGATGCCGACGCTGCTGCTGATCGGTGACAAGGACACCACGGCCATAGGCAGCGATATCGCGCCAGCGGACGTGAAGGCGAAGCTGGGCAAGTACGACGTGCTCGGCCCGCAGGTCGCCAAGCTGATTCCCCAAGGGGAGCTGATCACCTTCGAAGGCATGGGGCATGCACCTCAGATCGAGGAACCTGTCCGCTTCAACCGCACCCTGATCGACTGGCTGGGGCGCTGAACACCCCGCCTGGCGTCGTCAGGCGAAACGTTGCAGCTGCATTTCCTTCAGCCGGCTGAGGGTACGCTGGTACGGGAACGCCAGGTAGCCCTCGGTGTACAACTGGTCGAGCGGCACCTGTGCCTCCAGGTACAGGGCCACTCGGCGGTCGTAGCATTCGTCGACCAGGGCTATGAAGCGGCGCACCGCATCGTCCTTGGGCGACAGCGCCGGCAACTCCCGCTCACCCGCCGCTACCCGCGCAGCACCGTCTTCGGTACCGCGGGCAATACGGCCGGCCTGCTGCTGCCCACCCAGGGCGGGAATACCCGAGAGCAAAATGGCCGTGAACCCATCGCACAGGGCCATGAACTCGCCGGTCGCGAACGGCTGTTCGCACAGGTTGGCAAATGGGCACCAGATCACGTGCTGGCTGCGACGCAGCACCTGCAACTGCCTGCTGCCCATGGCCAAAGGTTGATCGGTACCGGGGTCGCCCGGGCTGAGCTGGCTGAACAGGACCGCAAACTGGCTGACCTGCCCGGCAGGCACCACCCAATAGCGCTGCCGCTGCGCCCCCGGATGCAAGCGGTGATCCTGCTCGCCCGACACCGGCAACACGTGCATGTGCCGCTCGATTGCCTTGATGGCCGGCAAGAACCGCTCGCGGTTGAAACCGTCTCGGTAGAGCTGGTCGGGCGGCTGGTTGGAGGTAGCGATAATCACCACGCCGCGGTCGAACAACACCTGGAACAAACGCCCCAAGATGATCGCATCGGCAATGTCATTGACGAACAATTCATCGAAGCACAGCACGCGGATATCGCCGGCCAGCTCGGCCGCCAGCGCGAGCAGAGGGTCTGGGGTGCCGTTGAGCTGGAACAGGCGCTGGTGCACCCAGGCCATGAAGTGGTGAAAGTGCTGGCGCCGGCTGGGCACCTGCAGGCAGCGGTGAAACTGGTCCATCAGCCAGGTCTTGCCACGCCCCACCGGCCCCCACAGGTACAGCCCATCGGGAACGCGGCCGCGTTCGATCATCTCAAAGCAGGCCTGCAGGGCCTGGACGGCGCGGGCCTGGGCGGGGTCGGCAACAAAGCCCTGGGTGCTCAGGGCTTGCTGGTAAAGGGTTTGAGGGTCGTTGGCCATGGCGCATTGTACACGCCCGCGTGCCCGATGCCGGCCAACGCCAACGGGTCAATTGTCGCGGGCCAGCCCCACTTTCAACAGCGCACCGTCCTTGGCGTCGGTCAGCACATACAGGTAGCCGTCCGGGCCAACGCGCACGTCACGGATGCGCGCCTCCAGGTCGCCCAGCAAACGCTCTTCGTGTACCACCTTGTCCCCGTCCAGCTGGAGGCGGATCAGCTCCTCGGTGGCCAGGGCGCCAATGAACAGGTTGTGGTCCCAGGCGGTGAACACGGGGCTGTCGTAGAACGCCATGCCACTGACGCCCGGGGATTTCTCCCACACATGGTGGGGGTCGACCATGCCGTCCACATGTTTGCCCTTGGCTTCCGGAATCGGCAGCATCGAATAGTTGATGCCGTGGGTCGCGATCGGCCAGCCGTAGTTCTTGCCCGCCGCAGGAATATTGATTTCATCCCCCCCACGCGGGCCGTGTTCGTTAGTCCACAGCTTGCCCGTCCACGGGTTCAGGGCTGCGCCCTGCTGGTTGCGGTGGCCATAGGACCAGATCTCGGGGCGCACGTTTTTCTGGCCAACAAAGGGGTTGTCCTTCGGCACCTCGCCGTCCGGCAAAATGCGCACAATCTTGCCTTGCAGCTTGTCCAGGTCCTGGGCGGTGGGGCGCTGGTTGTTTTCGCCCAGGGCAATGAACAGATAACCGTCGCGGTCGAACACCAGGCGCGAGCCAAAGTGGTTGCCCTCGGACAGCTTCGGCTGCTGGCGGAAGATAACAGTGAAATTTTCCAGGCGGGCGCGGTCCTCGGACAGTTGCCCACGGCCCACCGCCGTACCCCCCTTGCCGTCATCGCCTTGTTCGGCGTACGACAGGTACAGGGTGCGGTCCTTGGCGAACGTGGGTGACAGCACCACATCCAGCAGGCCACCCTGGCCCTCGGTCCAGACCTTCGGTACCCCGCTGATCGCCGGCCCCACCTTGCCTTCGGCGCTGATGACCCGCAGGTTGCCCATGCGCTCGGTCACCAACAGGTCCTTGCCGCCCGGCAAAAATGCCAGCGCCCACGGGTTGCGCAGGCCATCGGCGACGGTGTCTACGGTCAGCGTGCCTTCTTCACTTTTGAACGTCTGCTGCGCGGCGGCGTGGGCCAGCAGCGGAGACAGTGCAGCGGCGGTGAGGGTGACTAGCCAGGTTGCTCGGGACATGCGGGGTTCCTTAGGGCAAGTGCTTGGTATAGGGCTCAAGGCGCGCGCGGGTTGTCGCGCGGGGGCCGCGTAGGTTCGAGGTTGGGGGCTTGCTGCTGGCGGCGCAGGTTGTCGCCGTTACCGATCCCGCGGTTGTCCAGTGTGGGCGGGCGTGGTGTGGGCTGCGTGGAAGGGCCACGTACCGCAGGCGTTGCCGGAACGCTGCCCTGGCGGCTGTTGGGGTTGGCGCGCTGGATGGGGCTGTTGTAGGGGTTGTTGCTGCCTGCGACAGGCTGCAGCCCGGGTTGTGGGGCTGCCTGCACCGGCAGGCAAAGGGCTGCACCCAGCAATAGCATGGCAAATTGGGGTTTCATGCTCCACCTCCTGTACGAAAACGCTGCGCCTGGGGGTTTGATAGCCTACGGCGCAAAGGGTTCGGGTCAAAAGGCTGAATGCGGGCGGAGATGATTCCTGATGTTTCTGGGGGTTGGTTCTGGCGGGCGCCGCTTTTGCGGCGCATCGCGAGCTGGCGCTCGCTCCTACGAAAGCAGGAACGGGCGCCGGCTCGGAGCGGGCGCCAGGTTGCAAGGCACCGCGAAGGTGGGTGCTTAGTACGCCAGGCTCCAGGTCAAGGTGTACGTCCGCCCGCGCCCCTGGTAGTCATACAGGTATGCCGGCCCGTAGGTAGGCGAATAGAACAACGCAGCCCGCTGCCCCCACACCGTGCTGTACTGTTTGTTCAGCAGGTTCTGAATACCGGCGCTGAATGTGCCAAAGCCTGTGTCCTGGCTGCCCAGCAGGTCGAAGGTGGTGTAGCCGTCGATCGTGTGCCCGGCATCGTCCTTCAGGCTGAACGCCCGGTTGGCCTGCAGCCGTGCGCTGCGGCCATCGTCTTTCCAGCCGACGAACGCCGTGGCCTTGGACAGCGAGGCATAGCGAGCGTCACGCTTGATCCAGCCGCCACCGGCCGCCTCTTCTTCGGAACGGGTCAGGTGCAAGGTGCCACCCGCCTCCCAGCCGCTCTGGAAATGACGGGTAAGCGCGCCCTCGAAACCAAAATCACGGCTCTTCTGGGCCTCCACGTCAATGGTCAGCGTTTGCGAATCGACGTTGATGATCTTGTCCGACCAGATGTAGTACAGCGCCGCCTGCGCATCCCATTGCAGGTCCGCGTAGCGCCAGCCCAGCTCCACCTGGCGGCTCTTGATACCTGCCAGGGGGTTGTCACCCACGCTCAGGCCAGGCTTGCCGTAATACTTGGCCGGGTCCGGCAGGTCGAAACCCTCGCCGTAGTTGGTCCACAGCTGGTGGCCGTTCTTGAAGTCGTAGATGGCCCCGAGGTTGTACAGGTTGACCTGGTAATCGTTACTGCCCCCCGGCACCCCCTTGAAGTCGCCTACATCCACGTCCATCTGCTGACGCCGCGCGCCGCCGGAGAACGTGAGGTTGTCTGTGGCATGCCAGTCCAGCTGCCCGTAGAACGACACGCCGTCCACCCGGTAGCTGGGGTAGCGTGCCGCCTTGCCGGCCTTGTCCAGGTCCAGGCCACCGGTGGCGGACGAGGTGCGGGCGTCAAATGTGGTCTGGTCGGCGTTGAACCGCTCGCGGTCAACGTCCACGCCATAGGTGAGTTTCAACGTGTCCCACTGTTTGGCGAACAGCCCCTTCAGGCTGGTGACCTCGAAGTTCTGCTGTGACCCGGCAAAATACACCCCACGTGAACCGGTCGGCGCACCGCGGTTGTAGTAAGGGAACGGGTAGAAATTGTCGGCTTCCTTGCGGTAGGACGCTTGCAGGTAGAAGTCCTGGCCCAGCACGTCGCTGTGGTGGTAGTTGGCGTTGAGCAACAGGCGCCGGGTGCGCGGGTTGAGCTCTGACGAATAGCCGCTGCGCAGTTCGGCGTCCTCCAGGTCCGACGGTGCGTTGTACTTGAGGTTGGGGAACCAGATGCCGGTGCTGCCGTGGTTGCCCGAATCGTAGTACTGCGCCAGCAGGTCCAGGCTTTGCTGGTCGTTGAACTGCATACCCACGGTACCCAGCAGGTCCAGGGTGCGGTTGTACTGCAGGTCGGTCTGGGTGTTGTCGATGAAAATCTGGTCGCCCGCACCGTCGTAGAACGCTTCGTTCTGCTCCCCGGACACACCCAGCCGTGCGTTGTAGCGGTCGTTGCCGCCGCTGACCGACTGGGCGAAGCGGGTGGCGAGGTCGTCGCTGTTGTTGAAACCGCTGCTGGCGCCAAGCTGGGTTTCGAAGCGCGCCGGCCCGGGCTCGCCCTTCTTGGTCACGATGTTGATGATGCCGCCGGTGGCGCCGCCCCCGTAGATGGCGCTGGCGCCGGACAGCACTTCCACACGCTGGACGTTGAAGGGCGAAATGCTGTCGAACTGGCGCGACAGCCCACGGGAGCTGTTCTGGCTGACCCCATCGATCATCACCAGCACGTTGCGCCCGCGCATGTTCTGGCCGTAGTTGGTCCGCCCTTCCGGGGCCAGGTCCAGGCCGGGGACCAGCTTGCCGATGGCCTCCTTGAGGCTTACGCCACTGTCGATCTGCTCGCGCAGCTGCTGCTGGTCAACCACCCAGACGGTACCTGGGATTTCGGCGATGGCGGTGCTGGTGCGCGACGCCACGCTGACCTCGATGGGCTTGAGGCTCACAGCCTGCGGCGGGGCATCAGCCTTGCGCAAGGTGATGGTGCCGGCATCGGTGAACTGCCAGCGCAGGCCACTGCCTGCCAGCAGCACTTGCAGCGCCTGCTCCACACCGTACTGCCCCTGCAGGGCGGTACCAGTACGGCCAGCGACGTCGGCCGTGGTGTACAGCAGGTGCACGCCCGCTTGGTCGGCAAAGGCCGTCAGGGCCTGGTCCAGGGGCTGGGCGGGTACGTTCAGCTGCACCTGTGTGGCCTGCAGGGGCGCAGGCTGCGCAGCGCTGGCAGCCTGTGGCTGCAGCGGGCCGACCAGCAAAGCCACAGCGCTGCAGGACATCAGGGCATGATGGAGGTAACCGCCGCGGCGGTTGATGGGCATGGGCTTCAAATGCACGATTGAGCTTCCAGGCAAGTCGTCAATGGGAAGAGGTTGCTGATCAGTCCCACTACGACGATCTGGCCTGGAAGAACTTGCAGTCCCCATTGAAAGTATTGTTCAGTTAGCCCGCACAGGCGGCTTAACGCACTACCGCCAACCATGGCAGGTAGGTGACTGTCAGGCCGTAGCGCTGTTCCAGGGTGCGCAGCAACGCCTGAGGGTCATCGAGGTCGAACACCCCGCTGACCTCCATGGCCGCCAACTGGTTGTTGGAAAGCACGATGCGGCCATGGCGGTAACGCTCCAGCTCTTCCAGCACCTGGCCCAGCGGCCTGCCATTGAAGATCAGCTTGCCCCGTTGCCAAGCCATTTGCGTGCTGGCATCACTGGCGACTGCCACAGGCTGCCCCCCGACCTGTGCCGTGCCTTGTGCCAGGACCACACCGCCATCGCGGCGCACACTGAAGCGTGCGGCGTCGCCGCGCACCGGCTGCGTCGCCGTTTCGACCACGAAAGGCCGCGACCCGGGCGCAGTCTCGAACAGCGCCTCGCCTGCCACCAGCACCACGCGCCGCTCGTGCTCGTCAAAGGCCACGTCAAGGGCGCTGGCGCTGTTCAATGTTACCCGCGTGCCATCGGCCAAGGTGATGACCCGGCGCTCACCTACGCCCGTGTGGTAGTCGGCCAGCAGCGCGGGCGCCTGCTGCCAAACCACCAGCGCTGTCACCAGCGCGGCCACGGATGCAGCCACGCCGGCCTGCTTCAACCAGCCCCGACAGTGGCGCAGGGCATGCCCGATGTACTTGGCCACCATGCTTTCGGACACCCCCAGACGCTGGGCTACCTGCCTTTGCGTCAGCCCTTCCACCCGGTTCAACAGCAGTGCCTGACGCGCGTTGGCCGGCAGTTGCAACAGCGCCTGGTCAAGAATCTGCAAGCGTTCATGGGCCAGCAACGCCGCTTCCGGCGGGGGTGCCTGGCAGGCCACGTCCACAACGCCCTCACCTTCATCGTGGCACGCTGCGATCCGCCGCTCCCGCCGCAAGGCATCGATCGCCAGGTTGCCCGCCACCCGAAAGATGAAGCTGCGCGCATGCAACACCGGAACCGCCTGGGCGTCGATTTTAACCAGCTTCAGGTAGGTTTCCTGAGCCACATCCGCAGCACGCTGGCGGTCGCTCATGCGCCGGGTCAGAAACCGCAGCAGGTCGTCATAGTGCTCCTGGAAGCTCGCCAGCAAGCCCGGCGCGGGGGAGGTCAGCATGGGTTCGGCCACTGCACGTTAGGAGGAATTATCGGGCGTTAATGAGAAACAGTATCTTTCATCTACGCTGTCACTTTCAACGCCGACGCGCATTTGCCACACTGCCTGCACTCCCCAGGCAAGGTTTGCACCTCATGACAGCCCGCTTCTACCGTACAACCCGCTCGTTCATGGTACTGGTAATGGTCACCGCCCTTGGCGCCTGCGCCCTGCTGCAGCCGCGCGAGCCGGTAAATGTCAGCGTGATCGGCATAGACCCTTTGCCCGGGCAAGACCTGGAACTGCGCATGGCCGTGAAAATGCGGGTGCAAAACCCCAACGAAACACCCATCGACTACAACGGCGTTGCCCTCAACCTGGAAGTGAACGGCCAACCGCTGGCCGCAGGTGTCAGCGACCAGCACGGGCAGATCGGGCGTTATGGCGAAGCCGTGATCGAGGTACCGGTGAGCATTACTGCGTTTTCATTCCTGCGCCAGGCCTATGGCCTGGGCAAGCTCGACGGGCTGCAAGGGCTGCCGTACAAGCTGCGCGGCAAGCTGGCCGGCGGGCCGCTGGGCACCGTACGCTTCACCGATGAAGGCAAGCTGGACCTGCCCAAGGGCACCGACTGGTAGGTACCCGTATGCCGGCTTAGCGGCCGGCGTTGGCTGCGGCCATCAGCTTGTTGACTTCGCTGCGGACCATGTTGCCGTACTCGGGCGGGGTCATGTTGTCGAGCTCGTTGCGCACCCACTCTGCCCACTTGCCCTTGCGCCTGGGCTTCTCGGCGATCAGGCGCGCCGCTTCACCCTTGGCCTTGCCCAGGTTGGCCTGCCACATTTCGAACAGCCGCGCCTTCTCGGCCTCGATCTGGGCCCGTTCCTCGAAGCTCATGTTGGCGAGGTTGAAACTCATGGATCACCTGCTAGCTGTAAATGGCGGCTATCTTACACCAACGCGCCAATAGCGATTGGAAGCAACTTTTACGGCGCACGAGTATCCATTGTTCTAACAACCCATAGACGAGGAGCATGGCATGGCCCGTAAAAATGCCGCTGCAGCCGACAGCGATCAGATCAAGGACCAGGTATTCAGCGAGTTGCAGGCGCTGATCGAAGAATCGGAAAAACTGCTCAACGACAGCGCTGCCCTGGTAGGCGAGGAAGCGGAAACCCTGCGCGCCCAGGTGAGCCTGAAACTGCGCCAGGCCCGCGAAGCGGCCGGCAACGTGCGTGACAAGGCCCAGCCAATGGTGGACGCCACCCAGGACTACATCGGTGGGCACCCGTGGCAGACCGTTGCCATTTCGGCAGGCGTTGGCCTGGTGGTTGGCCTGTTGTTGGGCCGCCGCGACTGACCCCCTGGCCGCCTGGCAATCGTCAGGCGGCTTGCGCCATGGGGATACCGCTGTGGAAGCGCAGCTCCTGGTCGGGTGACTGGATAAGTTCCACTTCTGCGGCGCGTACCAACTCCACCCGGCGAGCAATATCCGCCTCATCACCATAAAGGTGCGCCAGCTTCAGGTAGCCCTGGTAATGGCGTGCCTCACTCTTGAGCAGGCCGTGGTAAAAGCGGCCCAGCTCGTCATCCAGGTGCGGCACCAGGGCCGCGAAGCGCTCACAGCTGCGCGCTTCGATAAATGCCCCCACCACCAGCGTATCCACCAGCTTGACCGGTTCGTGGGCCCGCACCATGCGCCGCAGGCCAGACGCGTAGCGCCCTGCCGACACCGGCCGCAAGGGCACCCCACGGCGTTTCATCAAGCGCAGCACCTGTTCGTGATGCACCAGTTCTTCTCGCGCCAGGCGCGACATCATGTTGATCAGGTCCAGGTGGGTGTTGTACTTGGCGATCAGGCTGAGGGCCGTGCTGGCAGCCTTGAATTCGCAGTTCTTGTGGTCGATCAACAGCGTGTCCTGATCGGCCAGCGCCGCCTGGATCCAGGCGTCTGGCGTGGGGCAGCCGAGAAAGGCGTCGATTTCAGGGATCAGGGACATGAGCGGGCAACCACACAGAACAGGCAGGGCCGGCGATTATAGCGGCGGCGGCAGCCTGCGTCAGTGGCTATGCTTGATATACGTCAAGCGCCCGCGGGGCAAGCGCCGACTATAGTCAGGCACCGGTTGCCAATCTCGAAGGGAGTCTACGCCCATGCAAGCCGTCCGCAGCATTCTCGTCGTGCTCGACCCTGAGCACGCCCACAGCCGGGCTTTGACCCGGGCCAAACTGATCGCCAGCGTCACGGGCGCGCGCCTGCACCTGCTGATGTGCGACAAGCGTCACGAACACAGCGCGGTGCTGAGCCTGCTGAGCAGCCAACTGCACGATGACGGGTACGACAACGTTACCCACGAGGAGGCCTGGCGCGGCACGCTGCATGACACCATCATCCACGTGCAGCAAGCGGAGGGCTGCGAGCTGGTGATCAAGGAGCACCGGCCCGACAACCCGCTCAAGCGCGCCCTGCTCACCCCCACCGACTGGAAGCTGTTGCGCCATTGCCCCTGCGCGGTGCTGATGGTGAAAAGCGAGCGGCCCTGGACCGAGGGCAAGATCCTGGCAGCGGTGGACGTCGGCAACCAGGATGACCACCACCGGCGGCTGCATGCCGCCATTGTCGACCACGGCTATGACATTGCGGCGCTGGCAAAGGGTGAGCTGCATGTCATCAGTGCCCATCCGTCGCCGATGCTCTCCGCCGCCGACCCGGCCTTCCAGCTGAGCGAAACCATCGAGCAGCGCTACCGGGATGCGTGCAAGGCCTTCCAGGCAGAATATGACATCAGCGAAGACCGTCTGCATGTGGCCGAAGGGCCAGCGGACGTGCTGATACCCCACGTGCAGAAAAAGCTCGACGCCGTAGTAACGGTGATTGGTACGGTGTGCCGCACGGGCATCAATGGCGCTTTGATCGGCAATACATCGGAGGTGGTGCTGGATACGCTCGAAAGCGATGTACTGGTACTCAAGAGCGAGGAAGCCAGCGCGCACCTGGCGCAACTGGCACGCTCAGCATAACTGGACGGTGTGGGCTGCCTCCGCGCGTTACTGGAGCCAGCCCACTGAGCGGTTTCAGCCCAACGCCTCCTTCACCTTCGGGTCCAGCCCCTCCCCGGCATGTTCGTCGATCCACGCCAGCAATTGCCTGCGCATCGACGGTGTCCAGAAGCTGTGAAGGTGCTGGCGTACCCCTTGCACGGCCAGCGCCCGGTTAGGTTCGCTGTCGAAATAATGGGCAATCTGGTTGGCCATCTTCACCAGGCTGTCATTGCTCATTGGCGCACCTCGGCTTTCTCCGCTTTGCGGCGCTCCTGCAGCAGGCGCCGCTGTTCGTCACTGAAGTCCTGATAACGCTTCTGCCACTGCGACGGTTGGAACACCTTCACCACTTCCACCGCCGTGACCTTGTATTCAGGGCAGTTGGTGGCCCAGTCGGAGTTGTCGGTGGTGATCACGTTGGCCCCGGACTCGGGGAAATGGAACGTGGTGTACACCACCCCCGGCGCTACCCGACCGCTCACCCGGGCGCGCAGCACCGTTTGCCCGGCCCGGCTGCCGATGCCCACCCAGTCACCGTCCTGGATACCCCGGCTCTCGGCATCGGTGGGGTGGATTTCCAGGCGGTCGGCGTCGTGCCAGGCCACGTTGCCAGTGCGCCGCGTCTGCGCGCCCACGTTGTACTGGCTGAGGATGCGCCCAGTGGTCAGCAGCAACGGGTAGCGACCGTTGACCTTCTCGTCGGTAGGCACGTACCCGGTGAGCATGAAGCGGCCCTTGCCGCGCACAAACTGGTCGATGTGCATGGTCGGCGTGCCATCGGGCGCGGCATCGTTGCAGGGCCACTGCAAGCTGCCGTGGCGTTCGATCTCGGCGTAGCTCACACGGTGGAACGACGGCGTCAGGCGGGCGATCTCGTCCATGATCTCGGACGGGTGGCGGTAGTTCATCGGGTAGCCCAGGGCGTTGGCCAAGGCCACGGTGGCCTCCCAGTCAGCCTTGCCGGCCAACGGCTCCATCACCTTGCGCACCCGCGAAATACGCCGTTCGGCATTGGTAAAGGTACCGTCCTTCTCAAGGAACGAGCTGCCGGGCAAGAACACGTGGGCGAACTTGGCGGTTTCGTTGAGGAAGATGTCCTGTACCACCACGCATTCCATGGCCAGCAAGGCTGCAGTCACGTGCTGGGTATTCGGGTCACTCTGGGCAATGTCTTCGCCCTGGCAGTACAGCGCTTTGAAACTACCGTCCAATGCGGCTTCGAACATGTTCGGGATACGCAGGCCCGGGTCGGCCTGCAGGGTCACGCCCCAGGCCTGCTCGAACTCGGCGCGCACGCTCTCGTTGGAAATATGCCGGTAGCCGGGCAGCTCATGGGGGAACGAGCCCATGTCGCACGAACCCTGCACGTTGTTCTGCCCGCGCAGCGGGTTCACCCCTACCCCTTCGCGGCCGATGTTGCCGGTGGCCATGGCCAGGTTGGCAATCCCCATCACCGCCGTGCTGCCCTGGCTGTGCTCGGTCACCCCCAGGCCATAGTAGATGGCCGCGTTGCCGCCGGTGGCGTACAACCGGGCGGCCGCACGGATCTCTGCAGCGGGTACGCCACAGACCGGGCCCAGTACCTCAGGGGCGTTTTCCGGCAGGCTGACGAAGTCGCGCCAGCGGGCGAAGTCCTCGGTTTCGCAACGGGCGTCGATGAAGCGCTGGGCCAGCAGCCCTTCGGTGACCACCACATGGGCCAGGGCGTTGAGCATGGCCACGTTGGTGCCTGGGCGCAGCTGCAAGTGCAACTCGGCGCGGGCATGGGGCGAGTCCACCAGGTCGATGCGCCGTGGGTCGATCACGATCAGCCGGGCACCCTGGCGCAAGCGGCGCTTGAGCTGCGAGCCGAACACCGGGTGCGCATCGGTCGGGTTGGCACCGATCACCAGCACCACGTCGGCCTTCATCACCGAGTCGAAGCTCTGTGTACCCGCCGATTCCCCCAGCGTCTGCTTGAGGCCATAGCCGGTGGGGGAATGGCACACCCGCGCGCAGGTGTCGACGTTGTTGTTGCCGAACGCGGTACGCACCAGTTTCTGTACCAGGTACGCCTCTTCGTTGGTGCAGCGGCTGGAGGTGATGCCACCGATTGAATCACGCCCGTATTTCATCTGGATGCGGCGCAGTTCGCTGGCGGCGTAGGTGACCGCTTCTTCCCAGCTCACCTCCTGCCACGGGTCTTCCAGGCGCTTGCGGATCATGGGCTTGGTGATGCGGTCCGGGTGGGTGGCGTAACCCCAGGCAAAACGCCCTTTCACGCAGGCGTGGCCATGGTTGGCCCCGCCGTTCTTGTCCGGCACCATGCGCACCAGCTGGTCGCCTTTCATCTCGGCGCGGAACGAGCAGCCCACGCCGCAGTAGGCGCAGGTGGTGATCACCGCGCGTTCCGGCTGGCCCAGCTGCACCAGGCTCTTTTCGGTCAGGGTTGCCGTCGGGCAGGCCTGCACGCAGGCTCCGCACGACACGCACTCGGAACTGAGGAAATCATCGCCACCGGCGGCCGCCACCCGGGACTCGAACCCACGGCCGGTGATGGTCAGCGCAAAGGTGCCCTGGATGTCCTCGCAGGCCCGCACGCAGCGGCTGCACACGATGCACTTGCTGGGCTCGTAGTTGAAATACGGGTTGGAAAGGTCCTTCTTTTCGGCCAGGTGGTTGGCGCCGTCGTAGCCATAGCGCACCTCGCGCAAGCCGACCTGCCCGGCCACGGTCTGCAGCTCGCAGTTGCCATTGGCCGAACAGGTCAGGCAGTCCAGCGGGTGGTCGGAAATGTACAGCTCCATCACATTGCGCCGCAGGCCCGCCAGGCGCGGCGTCTCGGTGCGCACCACCATGCCTTCGCTGACCGGGGTGGTGCAGGAGGCCGGGTAGCCGCGCATGCCTTCGATTTCCACCATGCACATGCGGCACGAACCGAACGCCTCCAGGCTGTCGGTGGCGCACAATTTGGGAATGCTGGTGCCCAGCATGGCCGCAGCGCGCATCACCGAGGTACCGGCCGGCACGCTGATGGCGCGGCCATCAATGTTCAGGCTGACCTGCACGTCGCTGTCACGGGCTGGGGTGCCCAGGTCGGTTTCCGGGTCGAAGTAGTTGATCATTGCGCGGCCTCCGTTTGGGTCAGCCCGAAATCGGCAGGGAAGTACTTGAGGGCGCTGGCCACCGGGTAGGCAGTCATGCCGCCCATGGCGCACAGCGAACCGTACTGCATGGTGTCGCACAGGTCGCGCAGCAGCAGCGCGTGGTCGTGGCGGTCGGTGATGTCCTGGCTGGCGATCAGCCGGTCCACCACCTCCATGCCGCGGGTGGAACCGATGCGACACGGGGTGCACTTGCCACAGGACTCTTCGGCGCAGAACTGCAGGGCAAACCGCGCCATGCTGGCCATGTTCAGGGTATCGTCGGCCACCACCACCCCGCCATGGCCGAGCATGGCGCCCATGGCGGCAAACGCTTCGTAGTCCAGCGGCGTGTCAAAGTGGCTGGGCGGCACCCAGGCGCCGAGCGGGCCACCCACCTGCGCGGCCTTCAGCGGCCGGCCGCTGGCAGTGCCGCCGCCGTAACCCTCCACCAGCTCACGCAGGGTCAGGCCGAAGGCCCGCTCCACCAACCCGCCGTGGCGAATATTGCCGGCCAGCTGGAACGGCATGGTCCCCAACGAGCGGCCCATGCCGAAGTCGCGGTAGAACGCCGCGCCCTTGGCCAGGATGATCGGCACCGAGGCCAGGGTGAGCACGTTGTGCACCAGCGTCGGCAGGCCGAACAACCCCTCGAGCGCCGGCAGCGGCGGCTTGGCACGCACAATGCCGCGCTTGCCTTCTATGGATTCGAGCAGCGCGGTTTCTTCCCCGCAGATGTAGGCACCGGCGCCTACCCGCACCTCCAGCTCGAAGGCCTTGCCACTGCCGGCGACGTTGGCACCCAGGTAGCCCGCCTGCCGCGCGACCACGAACGCCTGGTTCAGGGTGCGGATGGCATCGGGGTATTCGGAACGCACATAGATGTAGCCCATGTCGGCGCCGACGGCCAGGCCTGCGATGATCATGCCTTCGATCAGCAGGAAGGGGTCGCCTTCCATCAGCATGCGGTCGGCAAAGGTGCCGGAGTCGCCCTCGTCGGCATTGCACACCACATACTTCTGCCCACCGGCAGCGCCCCGCACGGTACGCCACTTGATGCCTGCCGGAAACGCAGCGCCACCGCGGCCGCGCAGGCCCGAGTCGAGCACGCTGGCGACCACGTCATCGCCCTTCATCGCTACCGCCGTTTCCAGGCCGGCAAAGCCGCCATGGGCGCGGTAATCCTCCAGTGACAGTGGCCGGGTAATGCCAGCGCGGGCGAACAACAGGCGTTGCTGGGTTTTCAGGTAGGGGATGGCTTCCACCGGGCCGAGTGCCAGCGCATGGCCAACCGCCTCGCCAAGCAGGGCGTCGAACAACGACGGCACATCCTGCGGGGTCACCGGGCCATAGCCCACGCGGCCCTGCACACTGTCACACTCAACCAGGGGCTCCAGCCAGTACAGGCCGCGGGCGCTGGTGCGTTGCACATCGAGCGGCAACTGCCGCTGCAGGGCCTCGCGCTGCAATGCGTCGACCACTTGGTCGGCCCCCACAGCACGGGCTACCGAATCACAAGGTACGTACACCGTCAGCATGCTGCGTCCTCCCGGCAACCGTTCACCAGCTCACGCAGGCGCTCAGGGGTGAGCCGCGCGTGCACCTGCCCGTCCAGCTCCAGGGCCGGCGAACAGGCGCATGCGCCCAGGCAGTACACAGGCCGCAGGCTGATGGCACCGTCTGCGCTGGTGCCATGGTCGTCCAGGGCCAACTGCTGGCGCAGTTGTGCGGCCAAGGCCTCGGCACCGCGGCTCTGGCACGACTCGGCGCGGCAAAGGCGCAGGGTGTGGCGGGCTGGCGGTGTGGTGTGGAAGTCGTGGTAGAAGGTGATCACCCCGCGCACCTCGGCCTGGCTGAGGTTCAGCGCATGGGCGATTTCGGCGACGGCGGCGTCGGGGACAAAACCGATGTCCTGCTGGATGGCATGCAGGATCGGCAGCAACGCGCCAGGGGTGCCCTGGTGGCGTGCCAGAATACGTTCAACGGCGGGCAGGTGAAGCAGTTCATCAGGCATACAGCGGACCTCGGCATCACGGCCCCGCCCCTGTTGTTATGTTGGCGGGTACCGGCGTGTTCTGCTGCGGCGCGCCGGCCACGTCACGGTTGCGTGGTACTGGCGGCCTCCGTGCCCCTGTTCGCGCATCTACGCACACTGATACGGGGGCATCCTCGAAGCATGGCACTTGTGGGCGCAAGCGGATGCGTACGAGCGACCAGGCGCGTCCTGAAACCGACGGATGGGGCAGCCGATCACGGTGCAGCGCCCAGGGGGCCAAGCCCTACGCCTCCAGACCCTCGACGCCACCCACAACTGCGTTTAAGCTGGCGCATTTCCTACGCACGGAACAGCGTATGCCAGGCACATTCCAGGGAAGCTGCCTTTGTGCTGCGGTTGGCTACCAACTGCTCTCCCCGCCCCACTGCCATTGCAGCCTGCGCATCCTTCGCAGCGCTGATCGTATCCATACCGATACCGCAGCCCCGTGGCACCTGCCATCAGGTTCCTCCACCCCCGATTCACCACCCGAAAAGGAAATCCCATGCGTACCCTGAAACTCGCCCTTGCCGCCCTGCCGTTTTTCGTCCTGGCCGGCTGCGGCAATGACGCCCTCGAAGGCACCTATGAACAGACCACCACCGTGATGGGCTTCGAAACCCCCAAGCAAACCTGGGAGTTCTCCAAGGACTACATCATCGCCAATGGCAACAAGCTGAAAGTGGATGAGTGGGAGCGCAAGGATGACGTGGTCACCGCCCGCAACAAGGACGGCATGGCCCTGCTGAACGTTCGTGTACTGGAGGGCGGCAAGCGCCTGGAAGCCATTGGCGGCAGCGAAATGGCCAAGAACGTGTTCGTGCGGGTCGACTGACCCGTTGCGGGCCCAGGCAAGGCCCATCAGTTGCGCCTTGCCTGCCCTGCCCTGCCCCGCCGCAGGTCAACCCGCACGATCACGCATCACAGCTTGAAGGTGTTGACCAGGGTATTGAACGAAATGGCCAGACGCGACAGTTCCTGGCTGGAAGCGTTGGTCTGGTTGGCCCCTGCCGAGGTCTGGGTCGACAGGTCCTGAATGTTGATCAGGTTGCGGTCCACCTCCCGCGCCACATTGGCCTGCTCTTCCGACGCCGTGGCGATCAACAGGTTACGGTCGTTGATCTGGGCGATGTTCTGGGCGATCCGCTCAAGCGACTCACCCGTGGCCTTGGCCAACGCCTCGGTGCTGTCTGCCAGGCTGCGGCTGTTGCCCATGGCCTTCACCGCATCGTCGGCACGCGACTGCACACTGGTGATCATGGCTTCGATCTCACCGGTAGACGCCTGGGTACGCGCCGCCAGTGCGCGCACTTCGTCGGCGACCACGGCAAAGCCACGCCCTTGTTCACCGGCACGCGCGGCCTCGATCGCCGCATTGAGCGCCAACAGGTTGGTCTGCTCGGCGATGCCACGGATCACGTCCACCACCTTGGCGATATCACGCACGCTGCCCGCCAGTTCGTCGACAATCACGGTCGACTGGCCGATTTCGCTGTTGACGCTGGTAATGGCCTGCACCGCTTCGCGGGCCTGGTCACGACCACTGGCCGCTTCCTGGCTGGTTTGGCGGGAGGCCTCGGAGGTGGACGTTGCGTTACGCGCCACTTCGTCCACCGCTGCGCTCATCTCGGTCACCGCAGTGGCCGCCAGCTGAATCTCGTCGTTCTGCCGCACCAGCCCGCGGGTGCTTTCTTCGGTGACTGCATTCAATTCTTCGGCGGCGGAGGCCAACTGGTCTGCCGCACTGGCGATCTGCTGAATCGTGGTTTTCAGGTTGTTCTGCATGCCACCCAGCGCGGTCAGCAGTTGGCCGGTTTCATCGGCATGGCCGGTTTCAACCGCTTTGGTGAGGTCGCCGCCCGCAATGCGTTCGGCGTTACGAACAGCCACCGCAATCGGGTTGCTGATTACCCGGCTGATGAACATGCCCAGCAGCAGTGCAGCCACGAATGCGACACCAATGCCGATGTACAGGTTGAGCTTGGCAGCCGCCTCACTGTCCTTGGCATCCTGTGCGCCCTCACCGATCTGGCGGTTGTTGGATTCGACCATGATGGTCAGTTCGTCGATCACGGTACGGAAGGCCTGGTGCAACTCACCGGCCATCAGCAGCCTGGCAGCTGCAAGGTCGCCGCTCTGAATGGTCGCCACGGTCCGGTCGACGACCGCCTGGTAGGCGGGCCAGTCCTTTTCCATCTTGTCGCCAGCCGCACGCTCGTCATCAGCCAAGGGTGTTGCACGATAAACAGCGAAGGCTTTTTCGCTTGTCAGGCGATTCTCTTTCATGGAGGCGAGAATGGCACTGCGTTCCTCTTGCGGCGCATTGGTGGTGGTTGCCGCCAGGAAGCGATAAAGATCACGACTCTGGGCAATTGCACTGGAGCGGGTTTCGGCGGTTTTGGCCACCGACACCAGGTTATTGGAGAACACGAGTTGCAAACTCGAAGACAACGAGCCGATTCCTTGGCTACCGACAACTCCTACAATCAAGGTGATCAATGCGCAAAGCGCGAAGGCGAGGTACAGCTTGATTGCTAGTCTGGCGTCGTAGAACCAATTCATTAGGGAGGCCTGCAATAAAAGGGATGGGCTGCAATTGCACTCAGGCGCTGGCATCAATGCTGTATCGGCGGCACCCCAGTGCCCTGAAGTGCCGTGCGATGTTTTTCATCAACTCAAAAGCCAGGACGATCAGTACGCCCTTGAACGTGACTAATGGCCAATTGCCAAGACACTGACCCCACCCCTGCGCCAAGCGTTCCAATGGTCGATGACATTAATGAAAAAAATGGCGCCACATCGTTGACGCGTATAAAAAACGCCTGCGGTTCAGGCAGGCGTCCGGGCGCAGCAATGCTGCTTACCAGAAGGTGCCACGCAGCGTCAGCACAACGTTGCGCGGCTCGCCGTAGTAATTCCCATACTCAGAAGTGCCGACACTGGCGTAATAACGGCGATCGAACAAATTGTTGCCGTTTAGCGCAACAGTCCAATGATTATCAATATCGTATTCAACCATGGCATCGTAAACCGCATAACCGCGCTGGCTGAAATCATAATCATTGCTGTCTGTCACATTGCCGTTGTCATCAAATCGGTAGGCTTTACCGGTGACGTAAGTGGGGCTCATGGCCGTTACCCCACCCCCCACGCGCCAGCCCTCCAGCGCCCCCTTCAAGTTGTAGACGCTCCACAGCTTCAACAGATGACGGGGCGTTACCGTGCTCGACAGCGTCTCTTCGCTGCTGTTACGGATCATGTTGTAGGTATACCCCGCCATGATGCCCCACCCCGGCATGATCTCGCCGGTCGCCTCCAGGTCGATGCCTTTGCTGATGACCTTGTCCTGCGCCAGGAAGCAACATGAGCTGCTGTAGCTGAAGGGTGGGTTAGGGTATGCCGGGTCGGTGGCCGCCTGGTGCTCACGGGTGGTGTAGAACAGCGCTGCACTGACATTGAGCGCACCCTGGAACAGCTCTCCTTTGAGGCCGGTTTCATAGGTTTTACCGGTCATTGGCTCAAGGGGTGATGGGGAGGCCTCGGGGCCTTGCATTTTCTGCGACTGCGGCTTGAACACTTCCGAGTAACTGGCATAAGCAGACCACTGTTCGTCCAACGCATAGATCAGCCCACCATAGGGCACCAGCGTGGTCGCTTCGCGGTCGGTGACCCGGTCCTGCTCTTGCCACGGCCCGGTGCCGTCATTGTTGCGCAGGCTATAGGCCTGCTCGAACCTGTAACGCTGGGCGCGGGCACCGGCCACGAGTTTCAGCGGGTCGGTCAACTGCAGGCGCAGCGTGGTATAGGCGCCGTACTGCTCTCGCGTATTGGGGTTGTAGTCCCGCCAGAAACTCCGGTTGGAGCCCAACTCCGGCAAGGGCGTGGCACCAGGGTTCCACAGGTCGATCAACCCGCCTTTACCGTTGACACCCATGGCAGCGCGCCAGCGACTGGTCACCTTCTGGTAGTCGGCGCCCAGCAGCAATTCGTGCTGGCGGCCAAAGGCGTCGAAGGTGCCCGAGAGGTTGATGTCGAATACCGACTGGTTGCTCCAGCTTGAAACGTAGCTGCCCCACCAGTACGTGCCGGTGTTAGTGGTTTCGTCTACTGAGCCGTAAGGGTTTATACCCTCGACGTTGGCGCTGTTATACGAGTGGGTATAGGAAGCGTTGAGCTTCCAGTCCGGGTTGAAGCTGTGGTCGATCTTGGCAAACCATTCCCGGGTGTAGCTGTCCGACCATGCCCGGTTGGAGGTGAACCAGGTGCTGCGCGGCAGTTTAAGGTCGCCACCCGTGCTGTAGCGCGGCAGGCCGTCCCCGGTACCGTTGTCCTTGACCTTGTCGTAGCTGCCACCCACCGTCAGCATCGTGTCATCGGTAACGTCCGCTTCCAGAATGCCGTACAGGAACGGCTTTTCGGTGCTGCGCTTGTCCATGAAGTATTGGCGGTCGGTGTAGGCCGCCACTACCCGGCCGCGCAGCTTGCCGTCCAGGCCCAGAGGGCCGGTGAGGTCCACTTCGCTGCGGTAGTTGTCCCAGGAGCCTGCAGAAGTGTTCAGTTTCAGCTGGTAGCTGGCCATTGGCCGCTTGCGCACCAGGTTGACGATGCCACCCGGGTCCCCGGTGCCGCCCAACAGCCCACTTGCACCGCGCAATACCTCAACGTGGTCATAGGGCGCCATGTCGTACAGCCGCTCACTGTAGAAGGTGCCTAGCCCGGTGCCGATGTCCATCGGTGACGTGCCGTCGATCTGCACGTTGTCGATACCGAAACCCCGGGAATAGAACTGCTGCGAACTGTAACTGTTGTTGCGCACGGTGATGCCCGGGGTACGCTTCATGGCTTCGGGCAGCGTGGTGATGCGCTGGTCCTCGATCATCTGCTGGCTGATGATGGAAACAGTCTGGGGGGTGTCCTTCAGGCTGGTGGGCGTCTTCGAACCCACGCTGACCAGGCCTGCCGTGTATGACTTGCTGTTTTCGGTCGCCTCACCCATCCCCTGCCCCTGAATGGTGATGGCCCCGAGGGTCAGCGCATTGTCGGCAGTGACCTGTTCGGCGATCACATAGCTGCCCTCCGCCGTCTTCTCCACACCCAGGCTCGAACCCTGCAACAGCCGTTGCAGCGCCTGATCCACGCTCAAATGGCCAGCCAGCGCAGGTGCCTGCCGGCCCGCAGCGGTATCGGTGGCGAACAGGATGCGGCTGCCCGTCTGGCGGGCCAGGGCGTTGAGCGCCTGGTCCAGTTGCTGGGCAGGTACATTCACGTTGTACTGGGCTTCCTGGGCCTGCAGGCTGGAGGCCAGCAGCAGGCTTGCCGCCAGTGCCGACAGGCGGCCGACATGGATACGGCGCGGTGGTGTGTGGTTGTTCATGCAGCTCCCCAATGACGCGATCAAAAGTGACGTTCATTGGCAGTGGCGGATGAACGCAGCGCAATGTTGAGGTGCGATGCGAAAAATTCTCGTTAGCTTCTGATAACCGCCCCGGCGACAGCGCTATCGGCCGCTCACAGTAACGGTGCCATTACCGGAACGGGTCACTATCACGGGCAGAATCGCCGGCAGCAGGTCAATCAGCGATTCGATGGCCGCCGTGTCAAACTCCCCAGATACACGCAGGTGCGCCAAACGCGGGTCTGCCAGGTTGACCGGTGCCTGGCGGTAGCGACGGATATCGGCCAGCACCTCGCGCAGCGGTGTGCCATCAAAGCGCAGTTTGCCTTGCTGCCAGGCACTGGCCTGCGATGGCGCACGTGCTGTCACACGGCCGAGGCGTTGATTGCTCGCCAGCACCTGCTGGCCGCCCTCCAGGCGTTGTGGCGCAACCGAAGCGGTTGAAACCTCCACCGCGCCTTCCAGCACCGCAACCGCGACACCGCGGGCGTCGCTGCGCACGTTGAATACGGTGCCAATATCCCGCACCGTCACCCCTTGGCTGCGGACGATAAACGGCCAGGCACCGTGCGCAACGGTGAAGGCGGCCTCCCCTTCCAGCAGTTCAAACTGGCGGCTACGCAAGCGGTGTTCGATACGCAGGTGGGTGGCGCTGTTGAGCACCGCGAGGCTGCCGTCGGGCAACTGCAGGCGCTGGCGCTGGACATAACCGGTGCGCAGATCATCCGTACGCCAGGCCGGGTCCAACATCCATAACGTGGCCGCCAGGCACAGCACCGAAACCGTGGCGCCCAGCACTTTCTTGCGTGTGCGCTGCCGGGCGGTTTGCGCCTTGGCTTCAGCCAGCACGGCCTCACGCGAAGGCACCCGTTCGCGCACTGCGCGTTCGAAGGCCGTAAGTGGGTCGCCCGGGTCGGGCCGACGGGGCTGTGCCATGGCTCAGCCCCGCCCCGCCAATGCCTGCCGCGCAGGCTCCCAGCGCTGGGCAATGCTGCGCATCGCCCGGGCAAAGTGCTGGGTGACCATGTTCACCGAGATCCCCAGTTCACCCGCGATCTCCCGTTGCGGCATGTCGTGGATCCGATGCAGCAGGAACACCTGCCGGGCGCGCGCCGGCAACGCGTCGATGATCGCCAGCAGTGCTTCCAACTGTTGCTCGAAGTCCAACGCTGCGGCGCCATCAAGCTCATGCACATGGCAGTCAGGTACCGAGTCGGTGGGTTCGAAGTACGCCAGGCGGGTGTTGTCCGCGCGTCGGCGGTCGATGGCGCGATTGAAGGATGTGCGGCGCAGAAACGCGAATGGCAGCTTGACCGCCTGTTGCGGCGGTTTCTCCAGCAATTGCAGGCACACGTCATGCACGACGTCTCGGGCGAACTGGCTGCCGTGGAAGCGCCTGCGGATATAGGCGACCAGGTCGTCATAATGCAGGGCCAGCGCACTGATCAGTTCGGCATCAGGGGAAGACTTGGTCATGACCAGACAGGGGCTAATTGGGAGTGAGTCGCATTATATATAAAATGCGACCCCTGCCTACTCTTCCCGATCGCCCAGGGTTCAGGTGCGCATCATGTCAGCCGCTTGCTCGGTGGCCTCGGTGGTGCGCGTGGCCAGCTTGCGCACTTCATCCGCTACCACCGCAAAGCCCCTGCCCGCCTCGCCTGCACGGGCCGCTTCAATGGCCGCGTTCAGTGCCAGCAGGTTGGTCTGGCTGGCAATGCTCTGGATGGTGCCGACTATCTGCGTAAGCTTGACGATGTTCGCTTCCAGCGTGCGCTGGTGGGCCGCCTCGGTATCGCGCATGGCGCTTTGCTGGTGCTCCAGGTCCACGTCCACCAGCGCCCCCACCACCCGCAGTGGCGCACCGTGGGCATCGCGCTTGGTTTGCCCGCGTGCGCGGAACCAGCGGTATTCGCCGCTTTTCATCTTCAACCGGTACTCGATGTCGAAGGGGGTTTTGCCGGAGCGGTCGTTCAGGTGGGCCTGGAACGCTTCCAGGCTGTAGGCCTTGTCTTGCGGATGCAGGCGCGAGGCCCAGCTGTCCAGCACGTCAGGGAATTCCTCCACCGTCTCGAAGCCCAGCAGGCGGCGGAACTGCGGCGACCACCAGAACGGGTTGTTCGGGTTGACCGGGTCACCCGCGATCACTTCCATGTCCCACAAGCCATCAGACAACATCTCCCGTGCCAGCTCGAAACGGGTGATGATCACATCGTGTTCCTGCTCGCGCTGCAGCTCGTCATGGATGTCCCGCAACGCCCCGGCAACCCGCAGCGGCACGCCCCGGCTGTCACGCAGGGTTTCGCCCTGCGCGAAGAACCAGCGGTAGCTGCCGTCCTTCATGGCCAGGCGGTTGCGTACCCGGTAGGGTGTCATGCCCGACTTGTCGTTCAGGTGGCGGGCAAACGCATCCAGTGTGGCGGCCCGGTCATCCGGGTGCAGCCGGTCGGCCCAGCTGGCCAGCACGTTGGGGAAGTCGCGCTCATCGCGGAAGCCCAGCATCTCCCTGAATTGCTGCGACCACCAGAAGCGGTTACGTGGGTTGACCGGGTCGCCAGCCACCACTTCCATGTCCCACAGGCCTTCGCTGGAGGCGCGGTTGACCAGGTCGAAGCGGGTTTCCGAAGCACGGGCACTGGCATCGGCTTCGGCCAGCAACTGGCGCGCAGACTCCAGCTCGCGCTCCAGTTCGGCAATACGGTTGTCCCGCTCTGCCGCTTTCAGTTCGCGTGAAGTCCATTCACTTTGCACGTCTGCCCAGCTGGCCGAGCCACGGCCAGCCTCGGCCCTGGAGGAGGAAGGCAGCGCGGCAGCCAGTTGCCTGAGCACCTGAAGCTCATGGCGGTTACGAAATAGATGAAGCATGGGTTGATACTCGGAGGAAGACGAAGAATGCCGAATCCCTGGCTTGCATGGCGCGTTGCAGCGGGTGCACAACGCAGCATCTGCGGTTGCGAGACGCAATCAGTGCATACTCCGACCGCTGCATTGCGCAAAAGGTTGCGTAGCACTGACATCATTACGATATCAGTTTTAAAGGCGCAGTCACTGCCCGATGAACACTATTGCCAACAGAGCAATTACGGCTAGGCAACGCCCCCGCTGAAGCGGGAATGATAGGCATACCGCAACGTTCAGAGACCCCATCGTTGACCGACCAGAAACTGCTCGCCAAGTACGCGAAACGGTTTGATGCCGTACTCGCCCACATTGATGGCCACCTCGACGGTGACCTGTCGGTCGAAACGCTGAGCCGCCTTGCGAATTTTTCGGCGTATCACTTTCACCGACAGTTCAGCGCGTTCATGGGCGTGCCGGTATCGCGCTACGTCCAGCTCACCCGGCTGCGCCGCGCGGCACATCAGCTGGCGGCGTCACCTCAGGTCTCGGTCGTGCAGGCCGCGCTCGGTGCGGGCTTCGAAAGCCCCGAGGCGTTTTCCAGGGCATTCAGGCGCGCCTTCGGCATGCCCCCCAGTGCCTTCGCCAAGGCGCCCAACTGGAAGGCCTGGAGTGCGGTGTTCGTGGTTCCCCACCTTGCCAGGCGTATCAGCATGCAGATCCGTATTGTGAACTTCCCTGAAACCCGCGTTGCCGCGCTGGATCACCACGGGGCGCCCAACCGCGTGGGCGAAACCGTAGCACGCTTTCGCCAGTGGCGAATGCAAACCGGCCAATCGCCCGTCGCCAGCTGCCGCACGTTCGGCATCCCCTACGACAACCCCGACACCACCCCCGCCGAGGATTTCCGCTTCGCCGTGTGCGGCGAGATGCGCGATGCCCTGCAGGCCAACACGTATGGCGTGCAAGCGCGGGTGATACCGGCAGGTCGATGTGCGGTGATCCGCCACGTCGGCTCGTTGGACTGCATTGGCGAAACGATCTACCCAGTGTACCGGGACTGGCTGCCCGCCAGCGGAGAAGAGCTGCGCGACCATCCGCTGGTATTCGAATACCTGAGTGTGTATCCCGAAACACCGGTAGAGCGGTGGGAGACGGATGTGTATGTGCCGTTGAAATAGGCCGGCTTTGGCACTAGTCGGCCTGCTCGTCGGGCACCTAATTCAAGGTGGCCAACATGATCACTTCCGTGGCCGAATACAGGCCATCGATACTGGCCACCACTTTTGCGCCCAGCACTTTCGCGTAAAGCTGCTGGGCAGCGTTGTCGGCACGGGTTGAGACAAGGACCGACTTTATACGTTGGCCCTGGCTGCTCAACGCTTCGGTAACCAAGGCCAGTGACGCCTTGATCAGATGCTCACCGAAGCCGCGCCCGCGATGCTGGCCGGCCACCGCTATTTGATCGAGTTCCAGCGTGGCCTCGGGGCGAATGCCGGACTTCTGGGCCCAGAAGATATAGCCGGCGATTTCGCCTTCCAGTTCCAACACGAACGCCAGCATTCGCGGTGCGGCGGACAATGTGGCGTGTACCCAGGTTTCGGAGTCCATCTGGCGTGTGAAGGCCTCGCGGTGCAGGGTTGCGATTGGTAGGGTGTCGGCGAGGGTGGCGAGTCTTACTTGGGGGGCATGGCGGGGCCTGGCTTGGTGCTGGTTGGGGGTGAGTTCGTCTGATTGGGGCGATGACAGATCGTTCAGCGGGCTTTTGATAGGGTGAAGCTTGGGCGGGTATAGCCTGGGCATTGACGCTTGTCATCGGGTAAAACCGGACGCGGAATTACGCATGTTGGTAGACTGTGCGCCTTTCCGAATTCCACTTTGGCCGGGTGCGCTGCGCCTGGTCATTCAGATACGTGACATAGATGCCTCGACACCTTGAGAGCCAACGCTCCGAGCCCTCCCGCCGGTTCAGCGTTGCCCCGATGATGGATTGGAATAGCTTTGCTTAAGAGCCTTGATTTACGGGGCCTTTAGCACCCTGCAGATTGATTTTTACCAATTTTGTACCAAGCACCCACCACTGCCCCGCTGTCATTGTCAGATTGGAAGTTACTCTAAAGACGCGGCTCACCCGCAATTCGACCTATACGTCACCGCAGCGAAAGCCCCTACTTTTTGTTGTACATCATTGCGACATCATGCCAAGATTGCCCTTTTTACTTGGCTGAGCATGTTTTCATATGAAGATTCAATGTGTCGACAGTGATGTCAGAAAGGTCCTGGAATCAGGAACGTACACCATCCCTCGCTTTCAGCGGCCATACTCGTGGGACAAGGATAACGTAGAAGAATTTTGGAATGATACAACTTCCAACGTAAAAGAAGATTATTTTATCGGTTCCATAGTAACTTATTCCATGGGCAGTGCCGCATACGGCCTTGTGGACGGACAGCAGCGTTTAACCACCATTACAATAGCACTGTGCGCCGTGCGCGATAAATATATCGAACTAGGGCATGAAGCCCCTGCAAAAGGAATTCATCGACTTATTGAGACCAGAGATTTAAATGATCAATCTCAATTTGTATTAAAGGCAGAATCATCCTATCCGTATCTACAAGCGAAAATCCAGAGCTTCAAGAAAGCGGATGAGCGCCTAGAACTAGGTGAAGAGGAAAAATCTATTGCAGCTGCCTATAGCACCATATCTGGATTTATCAATGACAAATCCATAATTGAGGAACTTTTTAATAATGGCCAGCAAGGTATAAAAGAGTGGCTGGATGAGGTAAGAGACAAACTCCTTGCCCTTAAGGTAATCTGGATCACACTTGAAACTCAGGAAGATGCATATTTAATTTTTGAAACACTCAATACTAGAGGAAAAGATCTAACCGCTGCAGATCTCGCCAAAAACCATTTGCTTCGACTGTTACCTGTTGACAGTCTTGCTCTCGATAGGCCGAAAGACCATTGGCTTGAAATGCAAAGCCACCTGGAAAATGCTGGCCGTTCTATCCAGATGACGACATTCCTCCATCACTACTGGCTTTCCAAGTATCCATTTACAACTGAAAAAGAACTCTACAAGTCAATACGCACTGAAGTTTCTGCGCAGAACGTCAATTAAGTTATCAACGAATTACGATCGGATTGCATCCTGTATCGCGGTATCGGCGAACCTGAAAACCTAGAAATTTGGACAAAGGCTACCACAGACATAAAGAACTCCCTTCACTGCATATCAAATGTGCTAAACATACAAATCGCAAATCCACTCTTACTAACTGCCCTCAGACTATTTAAAGATAAGAAACTAAAAGACAAGCAGCTTCGAGAGATAATTAGCCTCATCGAAAAATATCACTACATCCATACTTCAATCAGTGGATTACCATCCTCCGGCGGCATCGCCAGAATGTATGCTGGTCACGCGAGAGAGTTAGCCAATGCACAGGACCCCAACACTAGAGGGCGATGTATTGAAGACTTTAAGCGAAAAATAAAAGATAAAATCCCGACGAAAAGCGTATTCGCCAGCAAATTTAAACTACTCAATTACTCTAATACGCGCCAGCGAGACCTTATCCGATATACACTTTGGAAGATAGACCAAACTCGCTGCCCGGCGTTAAACATTGATAGATCATCATCTTCTATCGAGCACCTGCTACCTCAGTCTTCGAAAGACCTAAGCGCTCACTCGCTAGGCAATCTTATTCTAATCCCTATCAAGTTCAACGGATCAACACTGGACAACAAGCCTTTCGACGAGAAACGAAAACTTCTCAACAATAACGGCTATCCCGTCGACATCCATATTGAAAATGCGGAAGTTTGGAACAAGGAACAAATAGAGTACAGACTCGAATCACTTACCGACTATGCATATGATACAGTCTGGGCGATTGACTGAAGTCCGCTGATTTAGCAGTTGATTATTCACATACCTCGATTGCGCTGGAGCAATAAAAGCATAAAGCGCCCAAGCCCCGAATCCCGGAGCTTGGTGCCTTTTTGCATCCTGCATAAATTGGCGTTTAATAGCAGGTGACTTGCCGCATTTCCACCAAAATTGTTAGCTTTAAAATCGACAACGCGACAGAAACGACTCCGCATTAGCCTTTAAACCGACGATCTTGAATTATATGCTCACGGATTTTCTATGCTTCTATAAATCGGCCCAAGATCAGATAGCAATGTTGACTGCCTAACTGCATCCCCAAGGCCAAATTGGCGAGCAACTGCCTTCACCGCCTTGACATAAGAAGGACTACATAATGGCGAAACAACAACCTCATCAATCAGTAACCTGCAATCAATTGGAGCCATATGAGATACGAATGTTTCGGGCTCATCCAGCCGAGCCCCATCTATGCCTTTGTAAACTCTAACCTCACGCTCATGGGCATAAGAACTTCTTTTATAGACTGGATCAAGGAGGGTATTTTGCACATGCGAGCCCATCACCACATCATATTCAAGTTGAGTTGTACGCACGTAGTCAACGTAATGAACTCTTGCAATTTTGCCTTGAAAATCCTCCCCCAGCGCGCCTGCTAATCTCTCCACCGTAGTTCGAATCGCTATAGCCTTCCCGGCATCACCATACAATTTCCACATTGCCTCAGATTCATCCTGACTTTGATACCAGCAGGACACAACCCTACTTTTAAAAAGCCTCTGAGCAAAAACCTTGAAATTACTTAAATCCTGTAACTTATCAGCATCATGAGAAAAGTACATAGAAGGTGGACATACATTCTTCACACATTTGAGAACAGCGGGAGGCGGATATCCTTCATAAGGATCACTCTCACTAAACATACCTAAAGCAGGCATAAACAACGCTTTATCATCTAAAATATTTACAAATTTATCTAGCGCCATATAACGCCAGATCACATCTTCACCTTTGAGATCTCCGACTAATACTGCTGGCATCCTTCCTCCTAACTATAGTATCGGATCATGATCCGACTCTCCGGTGCCTCATAAGCACTAATTGTCGAGTACCTATTAATCCGCAGCCCGACGGCGGTTTTGGCAGCATCGCCGAGAAAAGTGTAGTGGTCAACTCATTCCGGACACGGTTTTGAGTTTTTCTTCAGCTTTGGCCGGAGCCAGTCCATTGTTGAATTGATGGGGCCGGAGCCAGTTGTAGTGGCCCATCAGATACTGGCTAATATCTCGTTGAGCTTGCTGCCCAGTCAGGTAGCCCGTGGTCGGTATCCACTCTGATTTCAGGCTGCGAAACACTCGCTCCATCGGCGCATTATCCCGACAGTTACCCCGCCGACTCATGCTCTGGCATATCCGGTAGCGCCATAGTCTCTGGCGGAACTGACGACTGCCATATTGCGATCCCTGGTCGGAATGGAACATCAGCCCTTGAGGCTTTCCACGTTGTTCGTAAGCTACGTCCAGCGCTTTGACGACTAAGTCTGCATCCGGCTTCTCTGATAAGGCCCAGCCCACTACTCTGCGTGCGTATAGATCCATGACAACTGCCAGATAATGCCATTTGCCCTGCGCCCAAACGTAAGTGATGTCTCCACACCACACCTGATTTGGCGCTTCGACATCAAACGCTCGGTTCAGGATATTCGGAATATCTGGCCGCTCTACCGTGGCCTTTTTGTAGGCGTGTGATCCCGGCTGCTTGCTGACCAGCGCCAGCTCACGCATCAGACTGCGCACCTTGAACCGCCCGATTTGCTCACCTTCTTCTCGCATCATTGCCTTGATGCTGCGGCTGCCAGGCGCACTTCGCCCTCGAGTGAACAACTCATTTACTCGACTGCGCAATCGCAGTCGCTCAACGTCCGGAGTTCGCCGTTTATGCCGATGTGCGTAATAACTTGAGCGAGTGACTTCAAACACTTCGCACAACCAGTCAACGGGCTCATGGGCGCTGAGTTGGTGTATCAGCGAGTACGCTCGAGATCTTCCGACATCAAGAGCGCGGTAGCCTTTTTTAGTATTGATTTCTCGCGTTCAAGGCGCGTGATTCGAGCTTCCAACTCTTGGATTTTCTGCTGCTCTGGCGTCAACGCCTTGCTGGCCGGCGTGATGCCGCCGCGCTCCTGCTGAAGCTGATTAACCCAGCGGCGCAGGGCCGACTCGACCAAGCCGAGCGAGCGGGCTGCTTCGGCATGACTGTAGCCTTGGTCGAGCACCAGACAGGCTGCTTCGCGCTTGAACTCAGGGGTAAAGGTACGGCGTTGCTTGGTCATCAGACACCTCTTTGGCGCGAGCATTCTCGCCTAAATGAGTGTCCGGTTTCATTAGACCAGTACATTCGTGCTTTCTGGCTTGGTAGGAACTTAGCTCTCATCAGCTGACGAATAACAGTTCTTCAAGCTTTTCCTTATTGGGAACCAACTTAAGTTCGATCACCCGTATAATTGCCATCCGCAACAGCTCATAGGTCTTGACCAAGTCTTCGTCTACATGCTTTGGAGAACCGTGGGCTGCCGCAGAACGCAGATTATAGAGCTTGACGATCTCCTTTTGCTTTTCTAACCGGGCGAGCCCGCGCGGTTTTAGGAAAGGAGCAAGCTGGGATGAGACTCGGAAAACCAGCTCCGCTTTATGCGGGGCGAAGATGGCCTCTAGAGCCCCCTAAATAGATACTAGCATCATGGCCGTGTTGGGTATGCTCTGGGCGTTATCAAACGTATCCAGAGCTAGCTTGAACTCGGGACTTGAACTGCGAAGGTCAAGCGCGCTACTCCAGTTATCTGCGACCCAATCGATGCTCTCGATGATCCTGTCCCTATTTATGAGGCCTATGTTGACATGCCGTTCTCGCTGGGCATAGAGCATGGCAGCGGGCTCCCCGCCCTTATCCTTGCCAGCTCTGTCCTTCAGCTTTGCGATTGGCTCTTGAGTAAGAACCTGCAGTGAGATCTGCGGGTCTACCCAGAGACGAAGCATAGAGATGATCGTGTGACCGGCCACAAGACTTGATAAACGTGGATGACTGTACTCTCGGGGAATAAAGAGCTCGGCCTGGATATCGACACCACGCTTGTGCGATACGGCTTGCCACGGACCAGGATGAAATGATGAGGGAGAAGCTGGCCGCTCAAAAGCGAGAATATCAGTCGTAAAAAGGTGGGCGAACGTTGTGCGCAACTGGATTCCATGCCCAAGCTCAATTACTCGGTCACCCAGGTCGATGCCTGAAATACTCAGGCAAATATCATTCCGGACGGGATTTTGGTCCATCGAGTGTTTTCTCCATACAGGTTAATCTGGAATCTAGTTGCTGCTTAGTAAAATCCTTTCACCTGAGCTGCTGCGGTTCGTTTCGGCGAACTTATAGTCCCACCAAATGCTTCTTGCGCTCTGCCTCGCTGCTTGCCATTGCCGCCTTCATCTTTTCTTCCTCAGCCTCTGATAGATGTGGTAGGTCCGCAAACAACTTAGCCCAGCGGTTTGAAATAGCATCCAGAGAGACTTGATCGGTATACCCGACATTGAATTGCTTACTAATAAGTTTTGTCAGAGGATCACTGAGAGGTTTTCTTTCAAGGTAGCGCTTGAAGAGCCAAAGATAGATATCCACCAGTTCCAGACCTACGTTCGTGGATCCTGGAACGCAGGATATTGAGACGTCGGGAATGTGTGTCAGGTCCATGACCGGTAACCCTGGACCAACCTCTATAGGGAGTTCCCGGGCTTTCTGGTAAAAATCCGTTATCCATTTCTGCGCTTTGTTGAATTGCGACTGCTGGTCCACCACTACACTAAGCGCTGTTCCGCCATCACGTTTCAGTCTGGACGCAATCCCATGGAGTACGGACTGAAATCCAATGAGGTTCGGTGTTATCTGCAATCGATCCTTTTTGCTATAGACATTATAATGTATCTCTTCTGGGTATTTAATGGCCCAGCGGAACGCATCATTTATAATTTCCCTTAGCCGTAAGTCACTGATGTGTTCAACTCTTTCAAGCAACGTTTGCAGCACCCTGACTAGAATTTGATTCGCCTTGCGTTCATCCGTCTCAATCCTGGCATCCCATGAGCTTTTGAGGGTTTCCGGGTCGAACAGGTACGCCACTTGTAACAGCAGGGGATATCGCAAGGGTGTCCAGTAGGCGGTCCAAGGAACAGCTTTATTCAGCCCTTGATCAAAGACTTGATCGAAAAAGCTGATGGCCGCATGATCGGGCTTGCTCACACGATAAATATCAAAACAGATACTATTTTTTCGTTGTATGGTGTCTAACTGACGGCATATGGACGTAAGCTTATCTATTCCAAGCTCGTTGGCGTGAAGTCTCTCCACTCCCAACTGCTCTCTCAAACGCTCCACATACACTTTAGCATGGACGTTCAGGTCAGCCGTCGAAGACAATACACCGTAATATAGGATTGGTTGGCTCTCGTCGAACAGGTTCGCGCCAGTATGCCCACTCTCGTCTACGTAGAAATGCATTTTACTCGCCCCTAATCGAGAAAACCGTTTGATAGCATGTATAGAGCATCTGCCCCCAAAATGCCACCACTCCGCTGTTCGCCACAGTAATGCAAGCTCCGATCTGGAGCCGCCTACATTACATGTTTGTAGGCCGCACTATGGCTGAGATACCAATAGGTCGGCTTTGGTCGAAAACAGCCAGTCTTACCAGTCGGATCGACCAAAGGCGGAATGACGCGCAGGGGAGACCATGACCACTTCGTGCCAATCAAACTACTAGTGCACTGATCAGGTCCGATGCAATCGGCTGGTCAAGATGAGTACAAGCGATGGTCAATTCTGCGCATCCCCCGACCGATTACTCAACCCGGGCGCCTAGGGTTACTGGAGCCTGGGTAATCCGCTCGAACCAACTCCACTCCACATACCGGTCGCCACGCCCCCTAAGATGGGTGTAACGCCGCAGCGAGTTCCAGTCACGATGGCCGGAAACACTCGATACCCGCGGGATATCCCAATCCATTTCAAACAACCTGCTCACACCTTCGATCGTGTCCCAGGAAGTGGTGTAACTCATCGTGGCTCTGGCCACTGAGTTTGCCGTTTAGTTGATCACGGCCGACAGCTTGG
>NZ_JACVVF010000046.1:0-38712 GCF_016648095.1 Pseudomonas sp. S32 | reverse complement strand
GGCGTAGGCCACCGTGCCGTCGTCCAGCGTCACGGCGATGCGTGGGGTGCCATTGCTGGTATCCAGCTGCGCCGCTTCATCAAGCTGCACAGTGAAGTCCAGATTCTGCCCGGCCACATAAGTGCCGTTGCCCGGCACTTGCACGCTGGCCACACTGGGGGCGACGCGGTCGATGGTGTAGGTGGCGCCACTCAACCCGCCGACCACCGCATTGCCTGCCGCGTCAGCAATACCCGTACCACTGCTGTTCAGGTCCAGCCGCAGGCTGCCGCTACCGCTCAGGCCAGTTACCACAACGGTGTAGGTACGCCCGTCTACAGCCGTGACGCTGCTGATGCTGCCCGCAGCAGAGCCCGTGAGGAACAGGCTGAAATCGCTGACATCAACGCCTTTGACATCCTCGTCGAAGCTCACGGTGTAGCTGACCGAACCACTGTTGTTCGGGTTGGCATCGATACGCACGATGCTGCCAACGCTTGGCGCGGTCGTGTCGATCACCACGCCTGCCGTACTGCCCGCACCGTTGAGGGCGAGGTCCAGGGCGTTACCTGCCAGGTCAGTCAGGGTTTCACCGCGCAGATCGAGGCCGGCAAGCTCAATACCGTTGGCGTCGGTGTCGCCGGCTTGCACGACGTACTCGAACACCAGCGCCGCGCTACCGTTGCCGGACACATACGTGGCGTAACGCGTAATGCCCCCCACATCCAGCGCCAGGCGCGGGCCCATCGGGCCGAGCAGCAGCGCTTCGCTGGCATTGACGGTGAAGGCCAGTACATCGCCCACCTTGTAGCTGCCGGCGCCTGGCACGGTCACCGATTCGATCACGGGTGCCACGGCATCCACCAACACCCCCGTGGTGCTGGCGACGTTGTTCAACGCCAGGTTGACGTCATTGCCAACCGCGTCGCGCAGGGTAGCGCCATTGAGCTGGATGCTGCCGCCCAGTGTCACGCCGTTGGTGTCCAGCTGCGCATTGGCAACGGTCAGGCGGAACACCAATGCGTCAGTGCCAGCACCGGACAGGTAAGTGGCGTAGGCCACCGTACCATCGTCCAGTGTCACAGCGATGCGGGCAGTGCCGTTGCCGGTGTCAACCTGCACCGCTTCACTCAGGCTTACAGTGAAGTCCAGGTGCTGCCCGGCCGTATAGCGGCCGTTGGCTGGCACGCTGACACCGGTCACGCTCGGGACATCACGGTCGATACTGTAGCCCTCGCCGGCCAGGCCAGCGGCCACCCGGTTGCCTGCGGCATCGGCGATATCGGTGCCCGGTTTCAGGTCCAGGCGCACGCTGCCAGTGCCCACCAGGCCGCTAACGTTCACGGTGTAGGTCAGGCCATCGACAGTGGTAATGCTGCCGATGCTGCCGAAGGCGCTACCGCTGAACACCAGTTCGAAATCGCTGGCATCGACGTTGCCGACGCGCTCACTAAAGGCCACGGTGAAGCTGACCGAGCCACTGTTGCTTGGGCTGGCATCTACACGCGAGATGTTGGTGGCGGCTGGCGCGGTGGTGTCGATCAGGACGCCGGCAGTGCTGCCCACGCCATTGAGGACCATGTTCAGGTCGTTGCCAGCGAAGTCGGTCAGGGTTTCGCCGCGCAGATCGAGGCCGGCAAGCGCAATACCGTTGGCGTCGGTGTCGCCGGCTTGCACAACGTACTCGAACACCAGCGCCGCGCTACCGTTGCCGGATACATACGTGGCGTAACGCGTAATGCCCCCCACATCCAACGCCAGGCGCGGGGCCATCGGGCCGAGCAGCAGCGCTTCGCTGGCATTGACGGTGAAGGCCAGTACATCGCCCGCCTTGTAGCTGCCGGCGCCTGGCACGGTTACCGATTCGATCACGGGGGCCACGGCATCCACCAACACCCCCGTGGTGCTGGCGACGTTGTTCAACGCAAGGTTGACGTCATTGCCAACCGCGTCGCGCAGGGTAGCGCCATTGAGCTGGATGCTGCCGCCCAGGGTCACGCCGTTGGTGTCCAGCTGCCCATTGGCAACGGTCAGGCGGAACACCAATGCGTTAGTGCCGGCACCGGACAGGTAAGTGGCGTAGGCCACCGTACCATCGTCCAGTGTCACAGCGATGCGGGCAGTGCCGTTGCCGGTGTCAACCTGCACCGCTTCACTCAGGCTTACAGTGAAGTCCAGGTGCTGCCCGGCCGTATAGCGGCCGTTGGCTGGCACGCTGACACCGGTCACGCTCGGGACATCACGGTCGATACTGTAGCCCTCGCCCGCCAGGCCAGCGGCCACCCGGTTGCCTGCGGCATCGGCGATATCGGTGCCCGGTTTCAGGTCCAGGCGCACGCTGCCAGTGCCCACCAGGCCGCTGACGTTCACGGTGTAGGTCAGGCCATCGACAGTGGTAATGCTGCCGATGCTGCCGAAGGCGCTACCGCTGAACACCAGCTCGAAATCGCTGGCATCGACGTTGCCGACGCGCTCACTAAAGGCCACGGTGAAGCTGACCGAGCCACTGTTGCTTGGGCTGGTATCCACACGCGAGATGTTGGTGGCGGTAGGCACGGTGGTGTCGATCAGGACGCCGGCCGTGCTGCCCACGCCATTGAGGACCATGTTCAGGTCGTTGCCAGCGAAGTCGGTCAGGGTTTCGCCGCGCAGATCGAGGCCGGCAAGCGCAATGCCGTTGGCGTCGGTATCGCCGGCTTGCACGACGTACTCGAACACCAGCGCCGCGCTACCGTTGCCGGATACATACGTGGCGTAACGCGTAATGCCCCCCACATCCAACGCCAGGCGCGGGGCCATCGGGCCGAGCAGCAGCGCTTCGCTGGCATTGACGGTGAAGGCCAGCACGTCGCCCACCTTGTAGCTGCCGGCGCCTGGCACGGTTACCGATTCGATCACGGGGGCCACGGCATCCACCAACACCCCCGTAGTGCTGGCGACGTTGTTCAACGCAAGGTTGACGTCATTGCCAACCGCGTCGCGCAGGGTAGCGCCATTGAGCTGGATGCTGCCGCCCAGGGTCACGCCGTTGGTGTCCAGTTGCCCATTGGCAACGGTCATGCGGAACACCAGGGCACTGGTGCCGGCACCGGACAGGTAAGTAGCGTAGGCCACCGTGCCATCGTCCAGCGTAACGGCAATGCGTGGCGTACCGCCGCTGGTGTCCAGCAGTGCCGCTTCATCCAGCTGCACGGTGAAGTCCAGGCTCTGCCCCGCCACATAGGTACCGTTGCCCGGCACCGCGACGCTGACCACGCTCGGTGCGACGCGGTCGATGATGTAGGTGTCCCCACTCAAACCGCCGACCACGGCGTTGCCGGCACCATCGACGATGCCAGTGCCGCTGTTTTTCAGGTCCAGGCGCAGGCCGCCGATGCCATTCAGGCCGTTTACCAATACGGTATAGGTACGCCCATCCACCGCCGTGACGCTGCTGATACTGCCGCTGGCAGTGCCACTGGACACCAGGACAAAATCACTGAGGTCAACGCCGCTGACATTCTCGTCGAAGGTGACGGTATAGCTCACCGAGCTGCTATTGCTCGGGCTGGCATCCACACGCACGATGCTGCCAACCGTTGGCGCAGTGGTGTCGATCAACACCCCCGCCGTATCACCCACGCCATTGAGCGCCAGGTTGAGGTCGTTGCCGGCCAGGTCGGTGAGCGGCTCACCGCGCAGGTCGAGGGTGGCAAGGGTGATGCCGTTGGCCGCAGTATCGCCGGCCTGCACGGTGTAGTGGAACACCAGTGCCGCGCTGCCACTGCCGGACACGTACGTGGCATAACGGGTGACCCCGCCCACATCCAGTACCAGGCGTGGTGCCAGTGCACCGGTCTGCACTGCTTCGCTGGCATTGACGGTAAAGCTAAGCACATCGCCGGCCTTATAGCTGCCGGCCAGCGGCGGTGCAACGCTGACCACCGTAGGCACAATCCCGTCGACGTTGACATTGGCCGTGCTGGCCACGCTGTTCAGGGTTACCACGGTGTCATTGCCGGCGACATCGCGGATACTGCCGCCATTAAGCTGCACGGTGCTGCCCAGGGTCACACCGGTGCTGTCGAGCTGGCCGCTGGTGACGGTCAGGCGGAACACCAGGGCGCTGCCGCCGGAGCCGGAGACGTATTCGGCGTACGCGGTGCCGCCGGTGTCCAGTGTAATCGCGATGCGCGGCACGCCCGTGGTGCTGTCAACTGTCACGTTCTCGCTGAAGTTGACGGTGAAGTCCAGGTTCTGGCCGAGGATATACGTACCGTCGAAAGGCGCCTGTACGCTGGCCACCACTGGCACCACACCGTCGACCACGATATTGCTGCGCCCACCCAGCGAATCGGCGCTGCCCACGCTAGGCAGTGTAAGCACTGCCAGGTCGTTGCTGGCGTTGGCCAGCACCGCGCCGTTGAGCTGCAGGGCAGCCGTACTGTGGAAGTCCAGGTCGGCGCTGGTGTCGCCGGCCTGCACGGTGTACTTGAACACCAGAATACTGCTGCCCGACCCACTGATGTAAACCGCTTCGCGATCGATCAGGCCGGTTTCCAGCAGCAGGCTCGGGACGCCGCCGCTGGTGTCGGCGTTGACCACCTGATCGAACGCGACCTCGATGAGCACCTCGTCGCCGGCTTTCACCGTTCTGTCAAAACCAGAGGCTGAAACGCTGGTGACCTTCGGGTTAACCGGGATCACGTTGATCTGCACCGTGTCAGTATCCGTCAGCGCACTACCGGCGCCCGATTTCCCCAGGTCATTGGTCTGGATGATCAGGCTGGCTGCACCCAGGTAACCGTCGTTTGCCTTGAACGTAAGGCTCTGCAGCGCGGCGTTGAGGTTGGTCTGATTGCCAAGCAGGCGCACCCATGTGTCATTGACACCCGTGCCGTTCAACAAGGTCACACCGTTGAGAGAAGACAGCGAGATCGTACCGTTGACCGCGGACAAGGTCACCAGCATAGGGTCGCTGCCAGCATCCACATCACTGATCGAGATGGCATTGCCGTTGGCCGTATTGAACGCCAGCGGTACACCTTGCTGTGCAGTCTGCAGCGAGGGGATGCTGTTGACCGGTGCATCGTTTACGGCATCCACATTGATGGTGAGGGCCTTGCTGTCACTCAGGGCCGGGCCACCTGTATTGCCGTTGTCGTTGAGCGTTACCGTCAGGGTCACGGACTGGGTGTCGTCCTGGGCGGTGCGGTAGCTGAGGTTGTTGCTGGCGAGCAGTGCGTTGAGGTCCGCCAGGGTGCCGGTCAGGGTCAGCACACCGGTACCTGCGCCACCGACCATAACACCACTGGTTGCAGCCGCTGTCAGGGTGCCGCGAACCACCGAGAACGTGGCAGTGACGTTGCCATTACCAGCGTCCACATCGCTGAAACTGATGCCGGTGACGTAACCCGGTACGTCCTCGGTCACCGTGATGCTGGCCGGCACGGTGACCACCGGTGCATCGTTCACCGCAACCACCTGCAAGGTCATGCTGGTGGTCGCATCCGCAACGCTGTTGGTGTTGACGTTGATGGTGAGGGTGACATCGCCGCTGGCGTTGGCCGCCGGGGTGAATACCAGGCGATTGTTGGCAATGAACTGGTTGATGTTGGCCAATGAGCCGCTCAGGGTCATTGCCGTCGCCGTTCCCCCTACGGTCACGCCGTCGGCATCGGCCGCACTGAGGCCTCCGCTGGCAACCGACAGGGTGACGATGCCCAGGGTCGAATCCACATCGCTGAAGCTGATCTGGCTGAGTGCAGTGGGTGTGTCTTCGCTGATCTGCTGGGATGCTGCGGCGCTGATGACCGGGGCATCGTCTACGGCGGTAATGGTGATATCGCGGGTAACGGCGGCTGACGAAACATTGCCGCCATCGGTGAGGATGAACTCCACCGTGCGGGTGGTTGTATTCGGGGTTTCCGATGCATTGCTGTAGGTGACCGCTCGCAATGCTGCCTGGAACTGAGCAGTGGTGGCCTGGTTGCCGGCTGACGTCAGGGTGAGTATGCCGGTACCAACGCTCCAGCTGCCGACGATGTTGCCCATCGAAACCCCGTCATTGACGAAGCTCAACGTGTCCTGTGCGCTGTAGTAGGTAAGCAGGCGCGCCGTGGCCTGGTTCGGGTTGGGGCCATCCGCGTCGGACACGGTCAGAGCCCCGTCCACGACGATGGGGGTGGAAGGAACGTTGTTGCCCTCAGTCCAGGCCGCGGGGGTGCCGGTTACGGTCAGTACCGGTGCATCGTTGACCGCAGTGACGACTACGCTGGCGACATCGGTGCCTGTGGAATAGGCCGACGCGCCACCAGACACACTGACATTGACCTTGGTGCCTTGCAAACCCGCATCGCTGGTCTGGTCCCAGGCCTTGTAGGTGATGGTGGCCGTTTCACCGTGGATGCCGTCCGGCACAAAGCGTACCCGGTTCTGGGCGGTGAGAATCAGGGCTGAGCTGGTAGTCACGGCACCTACGTCGCTCCAGGTGCTGCCAGCATCGAGGCTGTACTGCCACTTGCCATAGGTGGCAGTCAGGTCGGTGATCGCCATACCTTGGGCTGGCGCGGCATCGACGTCAGTCACGCCGCCCAGCAGCGCGAGCACGGTGCTGCCGCCGTTGTCGACCGAGGTATCGGTCAGCCCACCCAGGGTTGGCGAAACCGGCGTCATCACCGGTGCGTCGTTCAGCGAGCTGACGGGCTGGTTGGCCACGCCAGTGCCTGTAGAGAAGGCTGTGGTACCGCCATTGCTGGTGGTATCGGCGGTGCCGCGCACACCATTGACCGATGCAGCCCCGGTGGTCTGGTCCCAGCCACGGAAGCCGAAGCTGGCCGTCTCGCCATTGGCGCCATCCGGCACGTAGCGCACGTAGGTGGTGGACGCCAGCAGCAACGCGCTGGAACTGGCAACCGTACCAAAGTTGGTCCAGGTGGCGTTGTCGGTGGAGAACTGCCAGGTGCCGTTGCCAGCGGTGGCATACACGGCGATACCCCTCAGGGCGCCGACGTCCGGGTCGATCAGGGTGTAGTTGGCCAACAGAGTCGATACCCGCAGGCCGTTGCTGACGGTGTCTTCGTTGATGGCCGGTAGGCTGTAGGGCCCGCCAACAAGAACCGGCGCATCGTTCACGCCAACCACCGTGACCGTGCTGAAGACACCCACGGCGGCGGTGGGGACACCGCCGTTGGCCGACCCGCCGTCGTCGCTCACGGTGCTCAGGGTAACCACGCGGTTAGCGGTGTTCGGGCTTTCGCTGTCGTTGCGGTACGCCATGGTGTTGAGGATGGTCTGGGCCGTGGCAGTGTCCAGGCCTGCGCTGGAGCTGAGGGTGACGCTGGCGGTGCCACTGATGACAGATATCGTAACCACTAGGCCGTTGTTGTTGGTGACCACGGAGGTGCCGTTGACCAGGGTCACGTCACTGCCGTCGATCACCAGTTTCTCGGCCGCGCCATTGGCCACGTTGCTGACGGTAAAGGTCATCTGGGCCACTTTCTGGCCAGGCTCGACCGTGTTGATGGTCGCGCCGCTGAACAGTTGCACCGCAGGGGTATTCTCGGTGTAGGTCGGGTTGGTGCCCGTGACGTTGACCAACGGTGCATCATTGACCGCAACCACATCGACTACCACCGTGGACACACTGCTGCTTCCGCCTGCGCCGTCATCCATGCTGATCGACACGGTGCGCTGGGTGGTCGATGGGTCTGAGCCATTGGAGTTGCGATAGGCCAGGTTCTGCACCAGCGCAGCCACGGTCGTGGCATTGGCATTGCTGGTGAAGGTGACCACCAAGGGGTTGCCGTTGCTACCGCCGGTGAAGGTGCCAATGACCAGGCCGTTGTACATGATCGACGCACCGGACAAGACGACCTGGTTGGCACCGGCCACCTGGTCGCGAATGAACAACACGTCCTGGCCATCGACTCGGCCGGTGGTGACCTGCACAGTCAGCTTGCCACCGTTGAAGTTGGACGAATCGGCATCGCTCACCGTCGCGTTACCGCCGGCGTCGAGCAGCACGTAGGGGCTGTCCTCGATGTAGGTGACGGCGTCGCCATTGAGGTTGCCGATTACCGGCGGCTGTACAGAGGCAGTGGTGAAGTTCAATGCCGAATTGTTGGTGATTCCCTTGAATGTCTTACCGTCGGCATTGACGAACGCTTTACTGTCGATGCGGATCGCGTAGGCGGTGCCCTGGTCCAGGTCACTCGGCGGGTCGATGGTCCATGTGGTGCCTGAGCCGGTGACCGAAGCGCTGCCGGCCTGGATGGTCTGCACCACGGCACCATCGCTCAGGCGGATGATGGAAATGGTGCCGCTTCCTGGGGTTACGCTCTGGCTGAAGGTAAGCGTAATGTTGGCACCTGGCTGCACGTTCAGGCTGTTGTCGGCCGGGGTTGCACTCACCAACCTGGGCAGGCTTCCGCCCTGGAAATAGACCATGGCGCTGCTGGCACCCACGCTGCCGATCACGTCGATGTCGCCGTCACCATCGAAGTCGCCGATGCGTACGTTCTGGAAACCCATGTTGGGCAGGCTGGACACCCCGAAAGGGGAATTGATCAGGTCGACCGTAGTGAAGGTGCCATCAGCGTTCTGGCTGGAATACTTCCAGGCACCGTTGTCGCCGACTTGATACAGAATGTCGGCATCGCCATCGCCATCGAAGTCGCCAACAACGGTTCGGGCGGCCAGAGGCACTGTTGGCAACCCGGCGGTGGAGGCTTGGGAGAATGACGTGCCATTGTTGCGATAAAGGAAACCGGTGGTGGTGTTGGTGAACGCGAGGACGTCGATATCGCCATCCCCGTCGAAGTCCACAGCACGGTAATTGTACGTAGTGATGGCGACCAGGCTTACACCTGCAAACGGGCTGGCGCTCTGGTCCATCGTCGTGAACGTGCCATCGCCGTTGTTCTGCGCGTAACGCCAGACGTTGGCGGATGCGGGTGTGTAGAGAATGTCGGCTGCACCATCGCCATTGAAATCGCCCACCACCAACCGTACGCCAAGTGTGGCATCCGTCAGGCCGCCGGCCACTTCGCGGGTGTACTTGCCACTGGCACTGTCATAGCGGTACAGGTAGGCCGGGCCGTTGTTGGTGGTGACCGCAAGCAGGTCGGTATCACCATCCTTGTCGAAGTCGGCGGCGTAGTAGTTGCTGCCGTTGCCTGATGCGTCAATCAGCGTGACGTTGGAAAAGGGCGAGTTGGTCGCATCGCTGGCGGCGTAGTAGCTGAATGCACCACTGCTGCTGCCCAACGCGATCTGCCAAGTGGTGCCGTTGGTGCCGGGCTGGAACAGAATGTCGCTGATGCCGTCGTTGTTGAAGTCGCCTACCACATAGCGGGCCAGTGCATTGGTCGGCAGGGTCGGGCCGGAACCGGTGGTATAGCTGACAGCGAGCAGGCTCTCGTAGCCCCCCAGCTCGCTACCCAGGGCCACCGTTTCGATCGCCCCGCTGGCGCGCTCCAGGCTCCAGTTGCCGCCCAGGGTGGCGGCCCCCGTGTCGTCGGTGGAGGCCGCGACGTCGGCACCTGTGATGGCAGCCAGGTTTTCGACAAAGGCTTCGCCCTTGCCATCTTCACCGACCTTGCAGCCGTACAGCAGCAGGTCGCCGTCTGCCTTCAGCGCGGCACCGATGCTCTGCAGTTCGCTTGCGTGCCCCGCAAGGTTGCCACTGTTGAGCCAGACGTTGCCCATCTGCACGGCACCCTCGGCCCCGTGAGACAGCAGGTGAATGGCGTCCAGCCCTTCACGGCCCTTGAGGTAGTCGGCCATCTGCAGCAGGCCGTCTTTCTCCGGGTCGAGAATGACCACCTCAGGCTTGCCGGACAACCCGGTAAGCAACTGTTCGATATTGCTGACGTTACCGTCGATGAACACCACTTCCTGGCGCTGGCTGCCGGGGGCCGCGCTGGGCGTCGACGGCGCAGCACCGGCGTTGTCCGTAGGGGTGCTGTCCTTGGCTGCCTCGGCAGCCGTCTGCGCGGTGGCGTCCTGGGCGACCACGCCCACCGAAGCATCGAACATGATCCGCGGCTCAAGCGCCATCAACAGTGGCGCGGCAGCAGCTTCGGCCATGGGCGGCTGCGAGACGGGTTTACGCGAGAAACGTTCGATGAACTTCATGTTGCACCTCCTGGTGCCCACCACGTCGCAACCGCTGCGCCGTGACCGTTAAAAGTGGCAGTACCCCATGGGGTACTGCCGGTACTTGCGGACTTCGGCAGGCCTGGAGGCACATGCCGGTCAGCGGGTTGATGCCGGTCAATTACGCGAAGGGTAGATGCCCGTCAACGCGATGATGAACGAGACAGCCAGGCACGGGTTGCGTACAGAAAGAGGCGCCGAAGCACCACTTTGCCCAATTGCCTGCGTGGCCAACTGCGTGTCCATTGGCGTGGCCGCATTACCGGCCTGCCCATAGATGTTCAGCGGGGTGCCCGCACTGTCGGTGGCCGCTGCCAGAATCGCCGTGGAACTCGGGGCGTTGCCAACGGCCTCCTGATTGCTCGCGCCCAGCTGGTGGGTGTGCAGAGGCAGGTTGTTGTTGGTCAAGGTCACAGTTTGCGCACCGCCTCCCTGCCCGGCTGAGAAAGCAGCGGCTATACCCGGCGCCTGGCCCTGCCCAATTGGCGATACGCCACCGAAGTGCGGCAAACCTATAGTCTGGGGGAGCGTACCGCCGTACAGGTTGCCGATCACTGCCGCCAGGGCCTGGTTCTGCTGTAACGGCAGTAACTGGCCCTGACAGAGGGCATAACCCCTGGGCACGTAGTTACCGGCAAACATTTTGATTTCCGCAATAAATGGCTCACTCATCGAACACGTCCTTTGCTGCGTAATGGGGAGAAGCCTCAAGCCTGCATCACGGCAGGGTCACGGCTTGATCGGAAATTCACCTGTCAGCGCGATAATGAAGCTGATGGTCATGTAGGGGTTGCGCAGCGAAATCGGCGAGCTACCCCCAACCACACTCACCGCCTGCGGGTACAGGGAGGTATTGATCGGCGTCTTGGGGTCGTTGGCGCTGCCATAGATGTTCGCCGGCGTGCCGGCCGCATCTTCGGCTGCTGCCAGAAAAGCGGTAGGCGACGGAATGTTGGTTACACCCACCGCCTGCGTCCCCTGCACGGGGTGGGTGTGGGCCGGCATGTTAGTGCTCATCAGTTGCACCGTTTCCTTGCCACCCGACTCAGCCCAGCTGTACGCATCGCAGCCGGGGGCCTGGCCCTGACCTATCGGCGTGACACCACCGAGGTTCGGCAGGCCAAAGGTGGTACGCCCATCACCACCGTAGGTAGGGCCCACGATAGCGGCCAACGCCTGGTTCTGGCTGACCGCCATGACCTGGCCCATACACTGGGCGTAACCGTAGGGTGCATAGTTGCCGGCGAACATCTTGATCTCGCCGATGAAAGGGTCACTCATCGAACACTTCCTTTGTTTGCGCGTAGTTGAACAGATGCAGTAACGGCCTCTATGGGCCCGTAGTGCCGGCTTTTAGGGGTGAGGTGGGTATTCCCCTGAGACGCAAATGATGAACGACAGGGCCAGGTACGGGTTGCGAATGTCGAGCGGCGCACTGCCGCCGGTCACCGACAGCGATTGCGGCGCCAGGGTGGTATTCAGTGGCGTGCTGGCATTGCCTGTGTCGCCATAAATATTGACGGGCGAGCCCGCCGCATCCGTGACCGCAGCCAAATAGGTCGATGGCCCCGGTACGTTGGTGACGCCCTGCTGGCTGGTTGCACCCAGCGTGTGGGTGTGCGCGGGCATGTTGCTGGCGAGCACGGTGACGGTCTCGGCCCCGTCAACCTGGCCCAACACGTAGGAGGTTGTCACTGTGGGCGCCTTCCCCAGGCCAACCGGCATGCGCCCGCCAAAGTGCGGCAGCGCGAAATCGCTGACCCCATTACCACCGTAGGTGGCGCCGAGAATTGAAAACAGCGCTGTGTACTGCGAGATAGGCAGCACCTGGCCCTGGCACATCATCCAGCCAACCGGCGCATAATTGCCCGCAAACATCCGAATCTCACCAATGTATGCATCACTCATTCGAACAAGTCCTTTGTTGCTGGGGTTGGGAATCTTTCGATCAACGCTTGAGGTGCTTGGCGCCGGATGGCCCGTCAGGCAGCGTGGCGCAGGCGATGAATCACCGCTTCAAGCGCGTGGCGGCCATCAGGTTCGGGCTGGGTCGGCGTCATCAGCAGCACCCATTCCTGCGCCTGGACGGCAGGGCCGCGAAGGCGGAACACTGCTTGAGGCAAGACCACGCCCTGCGGCAGCGCGAAGATGGCCGCATAGCATTCGTAGTCTGCGTTCATCGCGACGCCCACGCGCAAGGCCACACGCTCGACCTGCACATACTGCCCAGGCGCTACCTGGAGGGCGAAACCCTCGGCGGGTGCGCCCTCCAGCTCGGCGTAGCTGGGCATCTTGTAATCGATCACATCGCTCATGAGGGCATCCTGCTTGGGTGAGCCGGGGCTTCGCGCCGCATGCGCAGGTAAACCCCAGCTTGGTTGATGACTTCGAATCCGAAGCGCTGATAAAGCTGCTGCGCCGGGTTGTAGGGTTCCACAGACAACTCGACGGGCAGTTGCAGGTTGTCGGCGCGGTGCAACATGTTTTCGAGCAGGGCGGTACCGATCCCGCGCCGCTGGTAGGCTGGCAGCAGGGCAATATCGATCAGTACGGCGCAGGTGACGCCGAAGCGCATGTAAAGGCGGCCGACAGGCTCGCCAGCCCGTTCGACGATATAAAACTCAGCATCGGTAAAGTGCTGTTGGTAATAGGTGTGCTGCGCGTTGAACTGCATGTGCAGAAACCGCTCGATCTGCTCTGCAGGCCAGCCGCTATGGGACATTTCACCCGCGCGGCTGGTGGCGTAAAGATGTTCGATGAATTGCATGTCGCCCGTTTCCAGGGCACGCAGAGCCACAGCGCACTTGGACATCAAAGCAAACTTCCCTGTCATGGGTAACTGTGTAAATCGACGGCTGGCGTGAACACGGTCACCGTCAACAGTGTGGCTATATGCCATTATCGTATAGCAGATTGTCTTACAATCCAGCTATCAAAATCCACTTTCCCTCACGCCGATTGCAGCGATCTTTCGCCACGCTGCCACGATCAGCGACTCCGCCCTGCCCTGCAGCACCACAACGCCACGCAACGGGTGTGCAAACTGCTCGGATGCAGGCTTGCCCAGCATGAATTGGGCGCCATATTGCGCCTGCAATGGCTGCGCCCTCTTCTCTTCGTCCTGGCGTGTTGCGATGCGCCCTTGGTGGTCTGAGATCAGGGCTTGCTCATCAATATAGGCCACGCCGTTGGTGTCTACCGCGTCCAGGGTGACGGGTAGCGAAGTGCGCAGGATGTCGTCGGCAATGAACTGCCCCGCCATGCCCGTCGTCACCCGCCAGAGGTCCGCCTCGGCTACATACCCACGCACGCGCTGGCCTGCCTCGATCACCTGTGCCAGCGGTAGCTCACTGCCAACCCAGCGCCCCGGCGCAAGGTTGTCGGCCATGTCGCGCACCGTACCGGTGTAGGGCGCACGGATCATCAAGCGCTGGCGTTGAGCGGCCAGGCCTCGGTACTCGGCCACGGCCTCAGCCAGGCGCTGTTCGAGGATGCCAGTGTCGGCCGCGGTTTGGCTGCGACCGGACTGGCGCCGCAGCTGCAACTGAAGTATCTCGATCTCGCGCCGGCCAATGGCCATGCGGGCCTCCAGATCAGGCGACACCAAGGCCACCAGAACCTGATCGGCCTGTACCGCCTGCCCATCCTTTACCAACACCTCGTGCACCTGCGCCGCAGTGGGCGCATGCAAGGCGCTCACACGCGAGGCTTGGAGCATCGCCGGCACCTCGACCCCACTGCGCCACGGCACCAGCAGCAGCGCCAGCAGCAGCACCAGGCTGCTGCCGAGCATCAGCACCTTGCGCGGCTGGGCCTTGGCCCGGTGCTGCCACCAGTGCTTGCACTCGTTCCATACCGGCAACCCGATGAACCACACCAACTCGACCATCATCAGGAAAATGCCGAGCACCTTGAAGAACAGGTGATACACCGCCAGGGCAATGCCGAAGAACAGAACGGCGCGCCACAGCCAGGACGCGTAGCTCCAGCACAGCAGGCGACGGCGCAGGGCTGGCGACCAGCGTTCGGGCATCGGCTCGCCATAGCCAAACAGCTTTTCCCGCAATTGCCAGCGCCCCAGGGCGAACGCACGGCCCTGCAGGTTGTCGACGCCCCACAGGTCACTGAGCAGGAAATACCCGTCGAAGCGCATCAACGGGTTGATGTTGATCGCCAGTGTGGTCAGCCAGGTGGCGCTGGCCAGCATGAAGGCTGCGGTGCGCCCTGCCCCGTCCGGCAACAACGACCAGGCCAGCAGTGCGATGCAGGCCAGCACCAGCTCGGCCAGCACGCCGCCGGCACCGATCAACAGGCGCGTGCGGCGGTCTTGCACACGCCAGGCATCGCTGACATCGGTGTACAGCATGGGCAGCAGCACCATGAACGCCACGCCCATGCTCGGTACCCGGCAACCGGCGCGCTTGGCCATGTAGGCGTGGCCGAATTCGTGGCACAGCTTGGCAAAACCCAGGGCGACACCAAACGCGACCATACCGCCAAGGCTGAGCAGGTGCGGAAAGGTAGCCAGAAAACGCTCCCAGTCACGCATCACCAGAAACAGCCCGAGCAGCAGCACGGTGGGCAAGCCGTAACGCAGCAGGTACGGCCCATGACGCTCCAGCCACGGCCAGGTGCGGTTAAGGAAGGCATCCGGGCGCCACAGCGGTATGCGGAAAAACAGGTATTTGTGCAGGACCTGCGTCCAGATACCCTGGCGCTGCGCCGCTGCCTTGGCCGCATAGCTGGCCCGTTGCTCGGCATCCACGGCGCTGACCAGGTCGTGCCCGCGCAAAAAACGCAGCAGCTCTTCCATGGCCTGCCCGGTCAATGGGGCGCCTGGTTCGGCATTGGCCGCGCTCAACACGCGCTGTGGGTCGCCCAGTGCCCAGTGGCGCAACAGGCGCATGGCCGGGGCACCCAGCTTGAAATAGCGGCCACGCAGGGGGTCGGCCAGGGTCCATTGCGGGGCACCGTCAAGGCCCGGGGCGCCTGGCGACAGTTGCAGGTCTGGCCGCAGCGCCGGCAAGTTCACAGGCCCACCGCCTGGCGCAGGGCTGCCAGTGGCCGGCGCAGCACGTAAAGGGCCAGCGGGGCACGGGCACCGAATACCTTGGCGGTGCCGCGCAAGCCTATGCGCGGTGGTGCTTGCTCGAAGCCTGCATCCAGCCGATAGGCCAACTGCCCGGCTGGGGTGGTTTGCGCCTGGTAGGCGGCACGTTCCAGCACGCCGCGGTGCCGGTTCAGTGGGTCACTGTCGAGAAACAACGCCACTTCAGCGCCCTTCTCCAGGCCGATGGCATCCGCCACCGGCAGTTCGATACGCAGCTCGGCCTGGGCCGGGTTGGCGATCTCCATCAGCCGTTCACCGGTACGCATGGGTTTGCCGACCCAGCGCTGGGCATCGGCAAACACTGCGATGCCGTCGCGCTCGGCGCGTACCTGGCTGCGGGCCAGCAGGTCGCGGGCGTAGTCACGCTCAGCGCGTTTTTGCTCGACCCGTGCGGCCAGCAAGTCGATACGGGCGCTGGAGTCGGCATCGGAGAATGCGCGCTGGGTATTGGCCTTGAGTTCCGCCTCGGCCACACCCAGGGTGCGCTGCGCCACATCGGCCTGGGCCTTGAGGCTGGTGGCATCGAAGCGCACCAGCACGTCACCGGTTTTAACCGGCTGGTTGGGCTTGACCAGAAACTCTGCGACCACCCCATCCAACGGTGCAGCAACCACCTGGCCATTGCGCGGCACAACCTCTGCCGGGGCCAGTACCGACTGGCGTACCGGAATCAACAGCACCAGCAGCAGTGCTGCCGCCACTGCCCAGCGGGCACGGGCCGGCCAACGCAGGCGCCAGGGTTTGCCCGGTTGCAGCGCGCGCCAGGCATGGCTATAGCAGTCACCCAGTTGTGCAAGCAGCACCTGCTCGGCCTCGCTCCAGGAGGTGTCGCGGGCCAGCCACAGGCCACCAAATACCTGGCCATCGCGGCCCTTGAGCGGCAGCCAGAAGGCATGGGGCGCCGACAGTGCCAGCCAGTCTTCCTGGCTGGCACTGTCGGCGCTGTCCAGCGCCACCACGCCCGGCAGCGCGAAGCGGTCCCCGCCAGCCAGGCGCCCAGCCATACGTTCGATGAACACCACAAAGGGCGCATTCGGCTCGACCACGCTGATGCCGGTAAGCGCACGCACCTTGCCCGCGATCAACAGCGCGCCGTGGCGGTAGCCGAACAGTGGCTGGCTGTCGTTGACCATGCTGAAGGCCAGCACCTCGGTGGACATCGCCGCCCGGGCCTGGCGCTCCAGCTTCAGGTAGTGCGCCAGCAGCTGTTCCAGCGGGCCGGGCACGGGCGCGTTCATTGCGGCTCCGCGAAACGTGCGGTACCGCTCATGCCTGCCAGCAGGCCGGGGGTATTGGCCGGCAGGTTGCCAATCAGCAGAAGGGTCTGGCTGCCTTCGTCGATGCGCGCGCCAAGGCGCTTGACCACGGCGTCGATCGGCTTGCCGGTCTCATCGGGCACGAAGGTAAAGGTTTGGTCGGGTTTGAGCTTGCCCAGCCAGCGCGATGGCACCAGCAGGTGGATTTCCAGCGAACGGTTGTCGACGATTTCCAGCAGTGGCGCACCACTGGCCACGCTTTCGTGGGCCTGCACACGGCGCTGCACCACCTGCCCATCGTAGGGCGCCTTCACCTGGCAGCGTTGCACCTGCACCTGGTACACCTGGGCTTCAGCCTGGGCCTGGGCCTGACGCGCCTCGGCCAAGGACACCTCGAAACGGCCGACGGAATTGAGCGCCGCCAGTTGCTGCTTGTTGCGCAGTTCTTCGCGGGCGGCACGTACCGAAGCAGCCGATGCGTTGGCCTGGGCCTGGAACGCACTGCAGTCGAAACGCACCAGCACGTCGCCCTTCTTGAACGACTGGCCCTCGGCAAAGGGGATGTCCGTTACCCGGCCTGGCAGCTCGCTGGCCAGCACCGCCTGGGACCGTGCCCGCAGCACACCGCGCACCTCGCTGCCACTGCTGGCTGCGGCGCCATCGAGCAAGGGGTCGCTTTCAGTGGCAGCCTGCGCCATGCCACTGACCAACGCCAACGCCGCCCACCACACTGCGTGCTTCATTGCGCCACATCCCTGTAAAAAAGCTTGATTGTTCGAATAGGTATATCGGCCGCCTGGGCAAGCACCTTAGCGGCCGTTGGTCGGCAGCCAGGGTCGCAAATCACGCGCACCGCCAGGGGCAATACGGGCAACAGCCAGTGCAGTAATCACAGAGACTTCGGGGTAACGATCACGCTGAAAGTGGCGCGATGCTATCAGTGTTTTTGGTGGGCCGGAAGTGGGCCGATGATCGATTTTTTGAACTTTTTCGAAGGGCAGCGTAAAGGCCTTTTCTAAGTTGCAGGGCCGCTGCAGTTGCGCGGCGCCCAATACCCAAGACGCAGTTGCATTTTGTGCGCTGCGTCACGTTCCGACGCAACTAGCACATCCGTACTATTTCCACCCCCTACCCCCCTCCCGATACTCCCCCTGTTAATCGTCGCACACAGGAACGCCAGCGCCTTCAGGGCCGGCGGCCACGCCAGTGGCATCTAATGGAGTATCTGGAGTCGCTATGAACCCCCTATTCAGACTATCCCCGCTCACCTTGGCGATCACCCTCGCCGTGTTGCCGGACGCACACGCCGCAGACTATATCCTCAACAGTGGGCAGGACACCTTCAGCAGTGACCGCGCCTATGACGGCACCGTCTCGCTGCGGCCCGGCGACGGTGTGCCTGCCAGCCTGACCATCAACAATGGCGCCGAACTCACCAGCAAAGGCGGCCGCATCGGTGGCACTTTCACGAACGACCAAGCCAGCATCGCCATGGCGACGGTCACAGTCCAAGGGCCGGGCACTCGCTGGACGGTCCCACGCACCACTGCCGTATTGGGCAACACCATCGTGGTTGGTGGCGCAGGCCAAGGCACGCTGAACGTGCTGGATGGCGGGCAGGTGTCTGTGCGTGACCTTCAGCTCAGCGACAACGGCAATGCGGGCAATGGCCTATCCCGGGCAAACCTGGTGGTGAGCGGTCAAGGCTCGAAGGTGGATACGGTACAAGTCAGTTCTGGGGGGGTGTTCCTGTACGACTCGCGCATCACCCTCAAAGAGGGCGGGCAACTGGCCAGCGAACGCGTAGCCATCAACTCCATCAGCGATTTGTCGGGCGCTGGAACCCGCTGGGACAACACCGGCACCTTCCGCAACCGCAACGACCTGAGCTTGAGCAGCGGCGCCGTGCTGACCAGCGATTCGATGACCCTGGGCTCGGCCAACACCAGCCGCAACACCCTGGTCAGCGTAGCGGGTGAAGGCACACGCCTGGCCACCCGCGCCATGACCTTGGGCACCACCACGTCGAGCACCATCCTGGTGTTGGCCGACGGGGCGGAGTTAAGCAGCACTGACGGTATCGACATCAGTGAATTGACCAGTATCAACAGTGCCGCACGCGGCACCCTCGCCATCGGCGGTGCCGTGGTGCGTGACGACAGCCGCACCGACATCGATGCGATCACCGCTGGCCCCGCCAAGGCTGCAGGTCGTGTGGATCCGCAAACCGCCATACGCTTTGGCGCTGGCAGTGGTTCACTGGCGTTCAACCACACCGACAACAACCTGCAGTTCGCCAACAGCATCAGCGGCGCTGGCCGGGTGTATGCGTTCAGCGGCGACACCACCCTGAGCGGCGACCTGACCGGGTTGTCGGGCAGCACCGTGGTGCGCGGCGGGCGCCTGGTGCTGGCCGGCGACGTGGACCAGACCAACCCGCGGGGCACCTCGCTGCTGAGTGTGGGCAACGGCACGCTGGTGGTGAACGGCACCGTGGGCCACACCGACACCGCAGGCAATTACAGCAATCGCGCCCAGGTGCTGGACGGTGGTGTACTGGCGGGTACCGGCCAGGTGGGCGCTACCCAGGTGGCCTCGGGCGGTACCCTGTCGCCGGGCGAAGGCGCGCTGGGCACCTTGTCGATCAAGGGTGACCTGGACATGGCCGCCGGCTCGCGCTACGCCGCCGACATCGCCGGCAACGGCGGCTCCGACCGCGTGAACGTCAGCGGCGCCGCCACCCTGCGTGGCACCCGCGTCGATGTCACCACGCTGAACGAGGCGCAAAGCTACCAGACCGGGCAAACCTACACCCTGCTGGCGGCCCAAGGCGGCGTGAAAGACGGCGCAGCGGCTGGCACCGCTTATGCCCAGGCCTTTACCAACTCGGCATTCCTGAACGTAAGCCTGCAGCGCACCGCCAACGAGCTGAACCTGACCATTGCGCAGAAAACCACCACGCCACCGGTTGAACCGCCCGTGGAGCCGCCGGTTGAGCCACCTGTCGAGCCGCCTGTACAGCCACCCGTGGAGCCGCCTGTGCAACCCCCGGTAGAGCCACCCGTTGAGCCCCCGGTACAGCCGCCTGTTCAACCCCCGGTAGAACCGCCGGTGCAGCCACCCGTGCAGCCACCTGTCGAGCCACCGGTTCAGCCGCCGGTCGAACCACCGGTCCAGCCACCTGTGCAGCCGCCGGTCGAACCACCGGTCCAGCCACCTGTGCAGCCCCCGGTCCAGCCGCCAGAAGCCGGCACCCCTGGCATCTTCCAGACCGTGGCACTCACCCAGAACCAGTGGAACACCGCAGGCGCGCTGAGCGTGCTGGAACAAAGCGGCGAACCGCTGCGCCTGTACAACAACCTGCTGGTGCTGGACGCCGCCAGCGCCCGCAACGCCATCGACCAGTTGTCTGGCGACTACCACAGCAGCACCGGTACCGCGCTGATCGCTAACAGCCAAGTGGTCTCCGGCGTGCTGGGCACCCGCCTGCGCGGCCTGCTGGACAGCAACACCGTGCGCATGCCGTTGGGGGCGTCGAACCTGATGCCCACTACCCCGGAAGCACAGGGTGGTGCATGGGCGCAAACCTTCGGTAACTGGTCGAAGCTGGACGGCAACAACGGCTCCAGCGGCCTGCACCAGAGAACCGGCGGTGTGCTGGTTGGCGCAGACGGCAGCATCACCCAGGACTGGCGCGCCGGCGTGTACGGCGGCTACAGCCGCTCCAAGTTCGATGCCGACGACCGCGACGCCAAGGGCCACAGCGACAACTACCACCTGGGCCTGTACACCGGCGCCCAGTTCGATGCCCTGCGCCTGAGCGCAGACGTGGGCTACACCTGGCACAAGCTGGACAGCACGCGCAACGTGGCCTTTGCCGGCTTCAACGACCACTTGAAGGGCAAGCGCGACGCCAACACCCTGCAGGCCAGTGGCGAGGCGGCCTACCGCATCGGCCTGGGCGCAGTGGCGCTGGAGCCGTTCGTGGGCGTGTCGTACGTGAAGTACGATGCTGACAGCTTCCGCGAAAAAGGCGGTGCCGCGGCCCTGAAGGTGTCCAGCGAGAAACAGGACACTTGGTTCTCGACCGTGGGCATGCGTGCCTCTACCCACACCCGCGTGGCCAACCACGATACCCAGCTGTTCGGCTCGCTGGGCTGGCGCCGGGCCTATGGTGACCTGGACCCACGCAACGAACAGGCGTTTGCCGGTGGCCCTGACTTCGCTGTGCAAGGCATTGCGCAAACGCGCAACGTGGCACTGACCGAAGTGGGGGCCAAGGTGCAGCTGAACCGGCAGACCGAGGTTGGGCTGTCGTATCAGGGGCAGTTTGGGTCGGACACGCGGTTCCATTCGGTGAATGCGGGGGTTACGGTTAGGTTCTGAGGCCGGTGAGCCTTGGTATTCGGGGGCCGCTTGGCGGCCCCCAATCCTCAATACAAGCTCAGTCCCGATACCCCGGCGCTACCCGGTCCAGCATCCTTACCATTGCCTTCCACGCCAACGCCCCCGCATCGTGGTCGGTCAACTGCCCCTCCATCACCGGCCGCCCAGGGTCATTGAACTGCCGTTCGGTGTGCACGCACACCTCATGGGCCGGCAAAACCAGCTTGCCACTGGCCATGGCGGTTACCTGGATCTCGCAGGCCTTCTCCAGGTAATACATGCGCATGAACGCCTCCCCCACCGTGCGCCCAACCGTCAGCAGGCCATGGTTACGCATAATCATCACCGGCTGCTGACCCAGGTCGGCCACCAGGCGCTGCTGTTCATCCAGGTTCAGTGCCACCCCTTCATAATCGTGGTAGGCCACCTTCCCATAAAACTCCATCGACATCTGGTTCACCGGCAGCAACCCGCATTCCAGCGCCGCCACTGCGCACCCGGCGCGGGTGTGGGTGTGCAACACGCACTGGGCGTCTTCCCGTGCCCCATGGATGGCGCTATGGATCACGAAACCGGCCGGGTTGACCGGGTATTGCGAAGGCTCGACGGCATTACCCTGCAGGTCGATCTTCACCAGGCTCGACGCGGTGATTTCCTCGTACAGCAACCCGTACGGGTTGATCAGGAAGTGGTGCTCCGGCCCCGGCACCCGCACCGAGATATGGTTGAAGATCAGGTCGGTCATGCGCAGGTGCGCGATCAACCGGTAGCAGGCGGCCAGTTCTTCGCGCAGCTCACGTTCATGCTTCATGTTCTTGCAGCCTCCCAGGCCATTGAAGTGGGGGCAGCGGTTACTTGCTGGCCCAGGCGTTGAACCGCTCTTCCAGCTCGTCACCATGGTCTACCCAGAACGCCACGTCCATCGACAGCGCGCCCTGCAGGTTCTGCCTGGAGGTGGGCACCCACTGGGCCAGGCCCGGGTCGAGTGCAGCGGCAGCCTGGGTGTTGGTAGGCCCATAGGGGATCTGCTGCACGTAACGCACCTGCACCTCGGGCTGGTTGGCGTAGGCAATCAGCCGCTTGGCCTGCGCCACATGCTTGGAGCCCTTGATGATCGCCCAATAGTCCATGCCGTACAGGCTGCCCGGCCAGACCACCGCCAACGGCGCCCCGGCCTGCGCTGCGGCGGCAATGCGCCCGCTGTAGGTCGAGGTCATTACCACGTCCCCTGCGGTGAGCCACTGCGCCGGCTGGGCGCCCGCCTCCCACCACTGGATATAAGGCTTCAGTTCGCTGAGCTTGGCGAAGGCCCGGTCTACCCCCTGCGGGGTCGCCAGCACCTTGTAGACGTCCTCCACCTTGACCCCGTCGGCCATCAGTGCGAACTCCAGGTTGTACACCGCACGCTTACGCAGGCCGCGCTTGCCCGGGTACGTCTTCACGTCCCAGAAGTCAGCCCACGAGGTGGGCGCCTTGGCCAGCTTGTTGCGGTCGTAGGCAATGGCCACGCTCCACACCAGCGCCGCCGAGCCACAGGCCTGCGCGGCCTCGGGGATCAACTGGTCGGCGTGGCCGAGCTTGGCCCAGTCCAGCTGTTCGTACATGCCTTCATCGCAGCCGCGCATCAGGTCGGGGCCCTCGATCTGCACCACGTCCCAATCCACATGGCCGGTGTCGACCATTACCTTGATGCGGGCCATTTCCCCGTTGTACTCACTCTGGATCAGCTTGCTGTTGTCCTGCGCACTGAACGGCTGGAACACCGCCACATCCTGGGCTTTCTGGCCGGCACCACCGTAACCGACCACCACCATGTCCGGTGCAGCCTGGGCAGTGGCCATGCCAAGGCACAGCAGCAACGCGCCAAGGCCGGGCTTTTGTGCAAACGCTTTCATCGGTGAACCCTCTTTTTGTTTTTGTGGGTGATTGAAAACTAGTCCCGCAATAGTAAAAAAACAAGTTGATTTTTTACTATGGGTACATTTTCATTGAAGAATAAAAACAAAGTCGGAGCTCAACACCATGGCCACCTTCCCGCACCTGTTCCAGCCGCTGCAGATCCGTGGCAAGCGCCTTAAAAACCGCATCATGTCCAGCGGCCACGACACTTCGATGCCCACCGACAACCTGGTGAACGACCGCCTTGTCGCCTACCACAAGGCTCGCGCCGAGGGTGGCGTCGGGCTGATCGTGCTGCAGGTGGCCGGCGTGCACGACAGCGCGCGCTACACCTCCCATGTGCTGATGGCCACCGATGACAGCTGCATCGAGGGCTACCGCCGGCTGGCCGAGGTGTGCCATGCCGAGGGCACCGTGGTGCTGTCGCAGGTGTTCCACCCCGGGCGCGAGATCATGGAGTCCGCCGACGGCCTGCTCGCTGTTGCTTACTCGGCCTCCGCCGTGCCCAACGAGCGCTTCCGGGTGATGCCACGGGCGCTGGACCAGGCCATGATCGACGAGATCGTCGCCGGTTACGCCGCCGCCGCACGCCGCCTGCACCAGGCCGGTATCGATGGCGTCGAGGTGGTGGCCAGCCACGGCTACTTGCCGGCGCAGTTCCTCAACCCGCGGGTGAACCGCCGCAGCGACGGCTACAACGGTACGCTGGAGCAGCGCCTGCGCTTTTTGCGCGAAGTGCTGGCGGCCGTGCGCGATGCCACCGACGAGCAGTTCATCATCGGCCTGCGCATCAGCGCCGATGAACGCGATGCCGAAGGCCTTACGGAAGATGAATCGCTTACAGCCGTGGGGGCCCTGCAAGGCAGCCTCGATTACGTGCACATCGTGGCGGGCACCTCAGCGTCGCTCGGCGGTGCCGTTCATATTGTGCCGCCGATGGCCATCGAGGCAGCCTACCTGGCCCGCGAGGCAGAAACCTTCAAGTCGCGCCTGAACATTCCGCTGTTCGTGACCGGCCGCATCAACCAGCCCCAGGAAGCCGAGTTGATTCTGGCGCGCGGCCAGGCCGACGTGTGCGGCATGACCCGCGCGCTGATCTGCGACCCGCTGATGCCAAACAAGGCCGACAGCGGCCGGGCTGAAGACGTGCGCGCCTGCATCGCCTGCAACCAGGCATGCATCGGGCACTTTCACCGCGGCCTGCCAATTTCCTGCATCCAGCACCCGGAAACCGGGCGCGAACAGCAATACGGCCAGTTGCCCCAAGCCGCCACGCGCAAACGCGTCATGGTGGTGGGCGGGGGCCCGGCCGGCATGAAAGCCGCTGCCGTGGCTGCGGCGCGGGGGCACCAGGTAACGCTGTACGAGGCCAGTGCCCAGCTGGGCGGCCAAGTACTGCTGGCCCAGTTGCTACCGCGCCGCGCAGAATTTGGCGGTGCCAGCACCAACCTGCAGCGGGAGATGCAACTGGCCAGTGTCGAGGTGGTGCGCAACACCCGGGTAGACCGGGCACTGGTCGAGCGTGTACGCCCGGACGCCGTGGTTGTCGCCACCGGTGCCGAGCCCTATTGGCCGCACTTCGAGCGCGCCGGCGAACTGCAAGTGGTGGACGCCTGGCAGCTGTTGCGTGACCAGGTAAAGCCCGGCCCCTCGGTGCTGGTGATGGACTGGCGTTGCGACTGGATTGGCCCAGGCATTGCCGAACGGCTGGTGCGCGCCGGCCATCAGGTGCAACTGGCGGTAAACGGCACCCACTGCGGCGAGAGCCTGCCCCTGTACGTGCGTGACCAGCTGGCCGGCGAGCTGCACAAGCTGGCAATCCCCATCACCCCCTATGCCCGGCTGTACGGCTGCGACGACAACACCGTCTACCTGCAGCACACCGCCAGCGGCGAAGCGATGCTGTTCGAACACATCGACACCCTGGTGCTGTGCATGGGCCACCAGCCGGTCGATACCCTGGCCGAGCAGATCCGCGACCTGGCACCTGTCTACCGCATCGGCGACTGCCTGGCCCCGCGCACGGCTGAAGAGGCGATCCATGAAGGTTTGAAAGTCGCCGCCGCCTTGTGAGCCTGTTTATACTCCGAGGCTTTGCAGGGTCGATCGGACATCGCCATGAGTCGCCACATCAGCAAAGCGCCACAGGCCGAGGACGGCGCCAGCGCGCCGCAGTTTCTGGGTACGCGCATCCGCGGCCTGCGCAAGCGCCGCGGCATGACCCTGGCCGAGCTGGCCGCACAAAGCGAGCTCACAGCTGGCTACATCAGCCAGCTGGAGCGCAACCTGTCGTACCCGTCCATCCCGGCGCTGTTCAACATCGCCCGCAGCCTGGGCGTGACCATCCAGTGGTTTTTCGCAAGCGAAGCGGTCACTGCGCCCGAGGATGAAGGCTACGTGGTGCGCAAGCACAGCCGGCTGAGCGTGTATTACGAAGACGGCATCGTCGACCAGTTGCTCACCCCCCAGCCCAACCGCGAGCTGGAGATGCTGCACTCACGCTTCCCGCCGGGCACCTACAGCCAGACCAGCTACAGCCATGAAGGCGAAGAAGCCGGTTACCTGCTCAGCGGCCAGTTCGAGTTGTGGGTGGGCGAGCGGCATTTTGTGCTGGAAGAAGGCGACAGTTTCAGCTTCTCCAGCCAGCAGCCGCACCGCTATGGCAACCCTGGTGAAGCTGACGCTATTGTGATCTGGGTGATTACACCGCCGACCTTCTAACGGCCTTGCCGACGATGGGGCATGGGCTACCATCGCCCGCTGGGCACTACGACCTCCCAGCGCTCACATTTGTGATACGCCCTGTACTGCTCGTCGCTATCCTCGATGAATCGCACCATCACAGCCGCAACCTCACAGCGGTCGAATCCATTTTCAGGCTTGAATGACTTGGCCGTTCGCCCCACCACGTTGCCTTGCCTATCGAGCAGTTTATAGCAGCCCGCGTCCTCCTTGAGCGTTAGGGGATCCCCTTCACGAATGCCCTTGATCGCATCATGGATTGCGGCATTGGGCAGTTGGCGACCCGCAAAGCCAAGGTCGATCTGTTTCAGCGACAGTTGCTGATAACGCAGCTCCAGTTCCGCGAGGGGTACCCCATGGAATGTCCGTTGCTGAACGTCACCCGCCAGGCTGCAACTGAATGGATTGCCATTGGCAAACTCACTTAACGTCAGGGTTTGTTCAGCGCGCGTCATGCCGACATAGTACAACCGTCGCTCATCAGCCAACGTATCGACTTGGGCGCTCCAGCCGCCATCGAGCAAAACGACATGTCTGAACTCGAGGCCTTTGGCCGAATGGACAGTACCCAGATAGAGGCCGCCCTTGGGTTGCTGGCGCAGCTCGCGGGCGTAATCGTAAAGCCAATCGACCATGGCAGCACTGCCAAGTTGGCATTCGCCCAGTTCACCTTGCATCTGTTCGAAGGCGACGCGGAAAAAGTCCATCCAATCGCCCGTTGCCAGCTGCTCGGTGCGCGCCAGGCGTGACCACGCATCAGCTGCACAACAATCCCCCTCCAAGCCCCGCAAATAGTCCATCACAACGATAAAGCCGCGCTGGCGCGTGAGAGGAAGCGTTGAATCTTTGTCGGCTGCCAGGAAATAAGGAACTTTGTGCTGTTCGCACCAGGCCTGAATTGGCCAAAGGTACCGATGCGTGCGTGCTAAAACAGCGCAACCGTTCCAAGCGCCCTGCTCTAGCTCCCGTAATCGCTCCAACTCGGCCATCACCGCCTGCGCCTGCAGGTTACCGTGCTCGCGGTCGCCAGGCTGGATCAGCAGGCGCAACACCCGCCCTTGACGCTGTTCATCCAGCTGTTCCCACACCCCGCCAGCAGGCATATCCTGCCGAGAACGGTTTATCTGTATGGGATTGGCCCCCTTCAGCCGCGCCGGGTTCTGGGCTATGAGCCCGTTGGCAGCCTCGATGATTCGCAGGGAAGAACGGTAGTTATCGACCAAAAAGCTGGTGGTTGCTTCATAGTCCTCACGGAACTTTTCGATGTATCGGTTATTGGTAGCACGCCAGGCGTAGATGTTCTGATCATCGTCACCCACAGCGATTATGCACAAACGGCCATCCTCCTCGGCATGTCGCCCAGCCAGGGCGCTTACCAGCCGATATTGGAGGTCATCAATGTCTTGGTACTCGTCCACCAGAATGTAGCGATAACCACGCAGCAGTTGCTCGCGCAAGTCATCCTCACCCTCGATGTTGCGTTTACCTTCCAACAGCTCTACTGCATCGCTCAGCACTTGCTTCAGCGCGTGCTCTGGTACTGTTTCGCCGCGATCAAAACGTGTCCCGGTCAACCGCATGGCCATGCTGTGATAGGTCAACACGCTGACGCCGTAAGCATCACGGCCGACCAGTGCCAGCAGCCGATTACGAATCTCGTTCGCCGCATGGCGGTTAAAGGTGAGCGCCACAATGCTCGCCGCCGGTACTCGCCGCACCCGAAGCAGATAGGCGATACGGTGCACGATGACACGTGTTTTACCAGAGCCCGGCCCTGCCAGCACCAGCCTGTTAACATCATCATCGTCTGCCACTATCAGCTTTTGGGTAGTGCTCAGCGACTCGATGATTGATTTCCATGATTGCTCACTGGTCGCCAGTTTCAGCACGTCCTCGCGGCCGTTGAAGTGCCGCTTGATAAAGGCCTGCTTACTGTCGGTGAAATAATCGAGCACCAGACGTAACGCATCGGCCATTTCCGTTAAAGCCACTTCCGCATACTCGCGCATCACATGGACTTGGATGCGCTTCTCTCGGTAATGCTCATCGAGACGCAGGTAGTCTTCCTTGAGAAACGTTTTACGCTTGTCATCCTTTTCGACGTCGATGGTCATAGCCCGACGCATGACCGTCATGCCATGGTTGAGGGTCAAGATATCCTGGCGGTGCAGATAAAGTAGAACGTGCTCAATGACCTTACGGCGCCTGGCGGCCGGGATAAGATGTGGCAGCTCCAGATCGTTTTCGATCACCTGAAGCAGCTCGCCAAAACTTGTTTCGACGAGCAGATCTGCGCCACGCATGCCAGGGGGCAACTTGCCTACCAACAGGTTTAGAAACTTGCTGGCCAATGTACGCCTCACGTCCCCAAACCCTACGATCCTCGCCCATGGGTGACCGCCTTTGATGCGCAGCTTGAGGTAATCGCGATTGAGTTGGCGGAGCTCGAAGCTGCTGCGCTGCTGATCATCCGCATCGTGGTCCTGGGCAAGGCTGCGCAACAGCCGTAACACATGCAGCGGCAGCAGGTCTTCCAGCGCAGTTGTCGCCTTGAGTTCAGCGGTGAGTGCCGGCAAATTCAGGTCCTGCCAGCCACCTTGCTCGGCGTCTGGCGCCATCTCTGGCAAACACTGCAGCAGCGCCCTCTCCAATTCGAGCGTGTTTCGCAGGCGCTGACTTGATGCACCTGCTATGCCATGGCGCACATACAGTGTTATTTGAGAATCGTTGACCAGCAGCCCCATCTCCTCGAGCTGCTTGAGGGCGGTGGCGACTTCTTCAGACTCCAGGCTGGTCAATTTCATCAACTGATCAGTATTCACTCGCTCGTCGGCATCTGCGGTGTACAGGAAACGCAGGATCGCCCTGAACTCCTCCAGCCGCCTCAGAGGCAAGTTCGCCTTCAGCAAACGTTTCTCGGCCTCGTCTTCACTGACATCCAGCCGCGCAGGGAATATCTGCGTATGGTTTTCTTCACGCTTGAGATAGTCGCCACGCTCAAGCCAGGCCACCGCCGTCACGACCTTGGTTTCGGCATCGCGCTCATCGGCAGAAAAACTCGTTTCTACCTCATCATCCAGCAGGATCTCACCGGCGGTGATGACCAACTTGCCGCCCTTGCGTCGGTTACTTTCAATGCGCAACTTGCGCAGTATTTGCTGTATGTCACGGATGCTGAGCTTGGCGCGTTCGCTCATTCCAAACTGAGTTTCAATGTCTTGCGGGTCGTACAGCAGCACACAACGTGCGTCCCCTTGGTCACGGCCAGCCCTGCCCGCCTCCTGCAGGTAGTTTTCCAGCGAGCCGGGGATGTCAGCATGCACGACAAGGCGGATATCGGCTTTGTCCACGCCCATACCGAAGGCATTGGTGGCAACGATGATTCTCAGTTGCCCTGCCTTGAAGTCATCCTGGATATCGGTCTTTGTATTGGGCTCGAGGCCCGCATGGAAATGCTTGCACGGCCAGCCTTGGCCGATTAAAAAGTCGGACAGCTCTTCAGCACTTTTACGGCTGGAAACGAAGACTACGGCGCCCCCATCCTGCGCATCAAGATGTTCGCGCAGTAGCCCGTCGGTGCGTGCCCACTTCTCTGCTTTGGCGCAGGGCAGTACGTCAAAATGCAGGTTCGTTCGCTCGTGGCCGCCAGGGAAAATCTTGAACTCGATGCCTAAACTTTCATGGAAGTGGCTTTGGATATCCGCCAGCACGTCAGGCTTTGCCGTCGCGGTGAAGCAACCGATCTGCGCGAGGGGTTGATCACCTGTGTATTCACGTATAAAGCGTGACACATAGAGATAGTCGGGGCGGAAGTCGCTCCCCCACTTCGACAGGCAGTGGGCCTCATCAAAAATCCAGGCCCCGACCTGCCGCTGACGGATCGCGCGCCGGAATGCCTTATTGCGAAACTGTTCCGGCGATACCAGCAGAATGCCGACATCGCCCATTTGAGTCTTCTCAAGTACGTCAGCGCGCTCAGGCAGGGTGAGCAGGCCGTTGAGGGCAGCAGCGCACTGGACGTTGCGCTCTATTAACCCGTCCACCTGGTCCTTCATCAGGGATTGCAGCGGTGAAATGATAACGGTCAGACTGCCGTTACGATGAAACCGATTCAACGCCGGCAATTGGTAACACAGTGACTTGCCCCCACCGGTGGCCAGAATGGCCAGTACATGCTGCCCACGCATGCCGGCTAGAACGATATCGTGCTGAAGACTCTCACCCGGCCGTTCGTACCGAAAATCCGGGAAGCCGAAATAGCGCCTCAGCTCATGACGCGGATCATGCGTCGTCTGGCAATACTGACAGTCTTCCCGCTCACACGGTACATCCCTCAGTTCGAAGATCAGTCGACCCGCCTCTGGAAACTGATGGCGAACCCAAGGCGCTAACACTGAATTCCCGCCTGAAACCCGGAGCCAGGCCAGCGCATAGGCCAGTGGCCAGTGCAAGTGGGCTTGCTGCAGATCGTCTTCTAGAAGCTGTTCCAGCCGCGCTCGACATACCTTCAAATCGCGCGATTGAGAGGGGTCCGCTTCGTGAAGTACAAGTGAAAGCTGTACACGAAGCTCGGCTAACCCCAGCGGCGCTTGCCCGGTAAAGGAAGCGAACAAAGCCCCCAGTTCGGTTGTTGCGTCGGGTGCCAACAACGCTTGGTAGCAAAGCAGCTCAGCCTTGCTATTCTCGCTCAATTGGGCAAAAGCCTGCCGCTGGTCCTGAAAAAGAACCAGCGTGGAGCGGCAGTCCGACAACGGCGAGTTGAGGCTATCGCGGACCAGCTTGTAATCCTTGATAAGCCGGTGGTAAGGGTTTTGCGGGAACGCCAGCGGCGATAGACGCAAGGTGTCTATCACCGGCAGATTGTGCAAGGCCATACCAGGCGAGAGTTCGCGCAAGAGGGGTAGATCATGTTCAACGACATTGTGCCCTAGAACGTAACCAGCCCCTGCGGACAACGCGTCCACCTGTAGCAGCGCTGCGGCCGGGCTGGTGGAAACCTTCAGTTCCAGTTCCGCGGCGGTGTCAGGCCGGAGCGCCCCGACCATCGTTATACGAGCAGGCTGATGGTTTTTGGACGGAACCACCTCAAGGTCCAGTAACAGGGCCTTGGGCTGAGATAATGACGACATCGAACGAGCATTCCCTGCTTGATTATTCCGGCGATCATCGCTGAGCCGGAGAGCTTTAATGATTGATCACGGCCATGATGCCATTATTTTTGATCCCAGTAGCACTCAAAGGCGCGCTACCAACTTGGCAGCACCCAACGCCTTCGCCCTGTAAAACTGCTGAGTCGCATGAGCCCATTACAGAGCAGGGAGAGAGTGAGGAATACCAACACGGATTAGCTCCGAACAGTCGGTGTGCCATGGCTTGGGCGGTGGTTTGAATACACAATGTTCAAGCCTCCCAGCCACCGAGAAATGAGGTTGTTGGCAGCAAGCATCCAGCCGGCGAGAAAAATCAGAATTTAGCCCTTCCTTGTAGGGCATTTCCCAAAGATACTCCCCTACCCTGTTATTCGTTGCGATCCTTTTTTCGCCGTTTTAGTCTCGGCTCGTCGTTGCACATCAACGACCGGCTTTGACAGGCCGCGACGATACACAGCGCACACCCTTTCATGGCGGTTGTGCATGGGGCACGCTTGCGTGCGCCGGTTTCTGTGTTCGCCGGTCTGTCAACCCATGCACAGCTGCCACCTTTCCGTTTGACAGCGGGTTGGCGGTGGCCCCACCGAGAACACAGTCCGATGCTTAAAATCGTCCCTGATCCGCCCACTACGCCCCAGTCGCTCGAAGATACTTTGATCCAAGCTACTGATTTCGCACTTTGCGCCTCGACCGTTGTGCAGCAGGCAATGATGCTGCAACCCAAGTCACCTGCCTCCATCTTGATGATGGCGTCAATGCATGAACTTGAAACGCTCCGAGCATTGCTCGAGGCTGCATTGATTCAGGTGCAGGTGCCATCCGAGCCGAGATCCTGGCATTAACGATTTCTTTGTCTGACGCCTGGGCTTGTCGCCCGCCAGGGTAGCCAGTACCAGGCGCGGAGTGCTTCGGAGAGCGACCACAGTGCCCATAGAAGAAAATAAATTCACCGTTGGTAAAACCACCTTCTACCAAGGCTCAAACCAAACTCACCCTCTATTTCGTATCGAGCCTGGCATTCCTTGCCAAAGCGCACGCGAGCAAGCCTCGGAGCTCATGGGCTACGCGAGGGACATGACGTTGGATGGCTTGATGGAAAACAAGCCCCAGCTGATATGGGCGTCGCACTATCTGTGCGCGTTGGCCAAGGCGCTGCTGGATGATGCCGAGCTGGGGATGATGCGCTGAGTTGGACTCAGCGAGCTTATGGCCTTCAAGACCCGTCATTGCCGGTTTTGAAGGCTGACCGTTTTGCACACCTCGTGAGGTAAGCGACGCTCTAGGGTCAGATCTTCGCCTCCAGATACGGTCGATATTTCTTGAACCATGAGCGCAACTTTGCACCGCCGAAAGACCACCTAGCGGTGCCGGCCATTTCACTCCCGCAGGCGTACGACCCAGCAAACGCCCGCATTGAATCACTACCTGGTGCTATCCTCTTTCATCGGATTCTTAACGCTCCAAACCAAGTACCGCATCAGCAAAATACCTAGCCAAGTTGCTGCCAATGGCCGACCTCGACACAGGCTTCACCCGGTAACTTGAACAACGGCGCCCGTGCCACAACCGCATTACAGAGATCCAGGATGTCCCTTCTCCCGCTCTCCTTCCACGCACTGCCTGATCATTGCAAAGCTGTGCTCTACGTGCTGGTAACGTCGTTCCCTGGCAAGGGCAAGACCGCGCTGATCAAGCTACTGCGGGCCATGGAGATCCGTGACGATAACGGCAGGCTGCTAGACGCCAGCAACTTGCCCGCCTTGCTGGAGCGGTTGCAAAGCCTGGGCTGGGTGGAAGTAGAACAGCGCAACGAAGGGACGTATTTTTGCGTGACGGCACAGTGCCGTAGCAAGGTACTCCTCAGCTTGCTGGGCACAGCCGAGGGGACCCTGCGCTTGCATCAGATCCAAGCGAGTTTGCCTGAACTCGGGCAATGGCAAACGCCTGGCAAACCCCGCGTACTGCAAGAACTCTGGCTACGCCTGCTGAGCGGTGACAGCCAGCGGCTGCCCGAGTCGCTGTACCTGCTGTACAGGCTGTGCCCCGTGAGCGAGTGGCATGCGCAGCACCCTATGCAACTGCTGCAGTACGATGCCACCGGGCGGGAAGTGATCGGGCAACTGGACGAGACCGTACGCCGGCTGCTGATCGAGGATCACCTGCGCCTGAACAACGACCTGCTAGGGCCGGCAGCCGAGAGCTATGCATTGGCCAAGCAGGAGATGGCGCTCAGGCCTGGCCCCTCATTGTGCCTGCAACTGATCCAACAGGCGCTTTGGCGTGGCGACTGGGTGGTGCTGCAAGACCATGGCCAGCAAGCGCTGCCCATGACCACCCAGTGCCTGCAGGCGTTGCTGCGCGGCCAGCCCAACGAGACCCTGCAATTGCTGCGGGCGTGGCTGACCGATCAGCGCAAACAGACCAAAAAACGCAAAATCGACCTGCCGCCGTTGCTCAATGCGCTGTACTGCCTGGCGCTGATCGCTGAAAACGACAGCCAGCACTCTGCTGCGCTCAAACAGGCACTGGTTTTAGGTACCAAGGAAAACTACGGCAGCGCGTATTCCGCGCTGTATCAGGTGTTCGAGCAACTGCAAGGCAACACGCCGGACTTGTCGTACTTGCGGGCAACCACCCTCAATGGCCTGGATGGGCTGATGCTCGCCTTGGCGCTGTACTGGCTGGATGCCCCACTGGCACGTGGGCCCGATTGGCGCGCGAAGCTGGAACGTTACCGAGGTGAACTCGACCAACAGGGTTACAACTGGCTGGCAGCAGAAATCGACGCCTTGGTCGCTGTGCAATTTGGGGTGCCCCGTCAGCTTCATGACCTGCACCGTGATGCTGGCTTTAAACCACTGGCTGCGCTGCTGCAGCGCCGGGAAGCCTGGCAGCATGCCCTTAGCGCTCTGAGCCAGCTGAAACCGGCCAATGCACCAGTGGCCACGGCTGGCAAGAAGAATGCCCGGTTGGTGTGGTTGTTGAGCCTTGATCGCTACAACAACCAGCTTGAGCCGCGCGAGCAGAAACTGGGTGCCAAAGGGCAATGGAGCAAGGGCCGCCCTGTGGCACTCAAACGCCTGATGGATGAGGGCGACAGCCTGGGTTTTCTGTGCGAGCAAGACCGCCAGGTCATCAGCGTTATCCAGGCCAGCCAGCCGTACTATTCCCATGTCGAGTACGAATTACCCCTCGGCAGGGCCCTGCCAAGGCTGGTGGGGCACCCGGCGTTGTTCTGGCAACATGCCCCTGACATACGTATCGATCTTCAGGCAGGCGAAGCCAGCCTGCACCTTCAAGCCGAGGACGGGCAGATCCATGTGCGTCTCGAGCCGCAGGGTATCGCTACTGCCGACACCTTCTACCTTCATCAGCAAACACCGACCCGTTTGCAGATTTATTCGGTCAACAGCGATCTGCGCCAGATCGCCAAGATCCTTGGCGACGGCCTGCGTGTACCGCAATCGGGCAAGGCGCAACTGCTCGAAGCCGTCAGCGCCATCGCGCCGCTGCTCCCCATCCATTCGGACCTGCCCGAGCTCTCGGTAAACCTTGAACACGAGCCTGCCGATACGCGCCTGTATGCGCACTTGCTGCCACTGGCCGAGGGTTTGCGCTTGCAGCTGCTGGTACGCCCTTTGGCCGAGAGCAGCTGGTTTCGCCCGGGCCAGGGCGCGCAGAACCTGCTTGGCGAGCGCGACGGCAAACCCTTGCAGGTGTGCCGCGACCTGGCGGGCGAACGCCAGGCACTGCAACAGGTGCTGCATGCCTGCCCCGGCCTGGCCAACGCCAACAGCGATGGCCAGGAGTGGCAACTGGACCAGCCCCAGGATGCATTGCAGGTACTCGGCGAACTGCAAGCATTGGACGGCAACTTGCTGCACTGCGTGTGGCCAGAGGGCGAGCGCCTGCGCATCAAGGGCCGCTTGAACCTCGACGCGCTGAAGCTGGGCGTGCGCAAACAGAGTGACTGGTTCATCCTGCAAGGCGAGATCGCACTCGATGACGGCAAAGTGCTGCAACTGCGCCAGCTTCTGGACCTGCTCAAGGCCAGCCCCGGGCGCTTCCTGAAGCTCGACCAACGGGACTGGCTGGCACTCGACAAGCGTTTGCGCACACGCCTTGAGGAGCTGGCGTATCTGGCTGATCGGGTCACTGACCAAGGCCTTCGCCTGAGCCCGCTGACTACCCCGTTGCTGGCGGGGCTTGCCGACGAAGTCAGCGAGTTCAAGGCCGATAAAAGCTGGCAAGAGCACCTTGAAAAGCTGCAGACGATGCGCGGCTATCAGCCCCAGCTCCCCCGTGCCCTCCAGGCCGACCTGCGCGCCTATCAGCATGAGGGCTTCACCTGGTTGGCACGCCTGGCTCAATGGGGCGTCGGTGCCTGCCTGGCCGATGACATGGGCCTGGGCAAGACGGTGCAACTGCTGGCCCTGCTGTTGCAGCGCGCCGCCGGTGGCCTGCAACTGGTGGTGGCACCGACCTCGGTCACCCTCAACTGGCAGGCTGAGAGCCGGCGTTTCGCGCCGCAACTGAAACTGCATCTGTATCAGCAAACCCGCCATTTGGCAGGCCTCGGCCCCGGTGACCTGGTGATCACCAGCTACGGGTTGCTGCAACAGGACAGCGCAGCGTTCGCCGCCTGCCACTGGCACAGCGTTGTGCTGGACGAGGCCCAGGCCATCAAGAATGCCCAGACCAAACGCTCTCAAGCGGTGATGGCCTTGCAGGCCGGTTTCCGCGTGGTGGCCACTGGCACCCCACTGGAAAACCACTTGGGCGAGTTGTGGAACCTGTTCCGCTTCATCAACCCAGGGCTGCTCGGCAGCCAGGACCATTTCAACAGCCGCTTCGCTGCCCCCATCGAGCAGGGCGACACAGCAGCCCGACGCGCTCTGAAAGCCCTCATCCAGCCCTTCATCCTGCGCCGCCTGAAAAGCCAGGTGCTTGATGAGCTACCCGCGCGCACGGAGATTACCTACAAAGTGCCGCTGGCCGATGAAGAAGCTCACCTCTACGAAGCCCTTCGCCAGCAAGCGGTGAACAACGTTTCTGATCTGGCCCCCGGGGCAGGCAGATCATTCCAGATTCTGACGGAGATCACCCGCCTGCGACGGTTCTGCTGCCACCCGGCCCTGGTGACCCCCGGCTCGACCCTGCCGGGCAGCAAGTTTCAGGCTGTTACTGCGCTCATCGAAGAGCTGTTGGACAATGGCCACAAGGCCTTGATTTTCAGCCAGTACGTCGATCACCTGAGTATCGTGCGTACCTGGCTTGAGCAAAAAGGCATCGCCTTCCACTACCTCGATGGCAGCGTGCCCGCCAAGGAACGGGAAAGCCGCGTCAATGCCTTCCAGGCTGGCGCGGGTGAAGTCTTCCTCATCAGCCTGAAAGCTGGCGGTAGCGGCCTCAACCTCACCGCCGCCGACTATGTGATCCACCTCGACCCGTGGTGGAACCCGGCAGTGGAGGACCAGGCCAGTGACCGTGCCTACCGCATCGGCCAGCAGCGGCCGGTGACTGTTTACCGGCTGGTAGCCGAGAACACCATCGAGGAGCAGATCGTTGCCCTGCATGCTCGCAAACGAGACCTGGCTGACAGCCTGCTGGAGGGTGGCGAAGTGAGTGCCAAGCTGGATGCCGATGCCCTGCTGGCGCTGCTTGCGGGGTCGCTGGGGTGATTGTTAGGGCGTAGGGCCAGCTCGGCTGGCAATCAGGGCGGTGCGACCTAACCGGCACATCGCCTCCAACTGGAAAGTGAAGGAAAAATCGGCATAATCGCTAAATCTCAAGATTTTGTGCGTCCAGTCAAGAAAATATTGACGCTCGCCCTCGAACGGAAGGAAAGGTACATGCGAGCAGCCGGTTATTCACTGCTACACGAAAGGCTGCGGTTGGACGTTGTTGCACTCAACCGCCCTGCAAGCGTTCAACCGGTCACACGGATTGAAGTAATCGGCAATACGCTCGCTGTGCCGCAGCGGCTGGCGCCTGCGGAAGACGACCTCATAGGGCATGTGCTTTTTGCACTCAAGCACGAGGGTATCAACCTGTCGATTCTCGCCCAAGCCCTGCCTCGGATCGGTATCGAGCATTTCGTGGCAGCGCTTGTGGCGGCCCCAAACGGTGTGTACATCCGCAAAGCCTGCTACCTCAGAGAAGCATTCACCGGTGAAGAGATCATGCAGCCTTCGCCGGTGCGCGGGGTATTCGTCCCGTTGTTCGATACGCAGCGATACATTACCCAGCCCGGTGAACGAAACTCCAAATGGCGGGTAGAGTTCAACGGGCTGGGAGATCTGTCGTACTGCGCCACTGTCGAGCTAACCCCTGAGATATCTACGCTTCTGGCACACGATATTCTAGGCAGAGCCAAGGCATTCATCGAATCGTTGCCACCGATGATGATGGACCGAGCTATCAACTGGGCATACCTCCATGAAACCCAAGACTCGTTCGCTATCGAAAAAGAAGCGCCAACCGAAGACAAAGCTCGCCGGTTCATCCGGTTGTTGCGCCAAGCTCACGAACGCCAACCGTTGACCGAGGACTACCTGGTCAACCTGCAGAACGCCACTGTGACGAACCCGCTGGACCTGGCAGTGGCGTTCAGGCATGAGCAGAATCACCTGAGTAATGGGATGCATGGCGCTGCAGGCGTTACATACGTGCCCCCGCCTCCCGAGTTGTGCCGGGAGCTGATGGAAAGCCTGATGCGGTTTGCCAACAAGGCGCCAACCCATGTTGACCCGCTGGTGGTTGCCGGCATCGTCTCTTTCGGCTTCGTCTTCCTTCACCCATTCATGGATGGCAACGGTCGCTTGTCGCGGTTCTTGATTCACCAGGCTTTCTGCCAGTCCGGGGCGCTGGATGACGGCCTTCTTCTGCCTGTGTCTGTCGCCATGAAACGAGAAGAACGTACGTACCTGACCACACTCCAAGCCTTTTCCAGGCCGGTGCGGGAGTTTTGGCGCGTGAGCTGGATTGACCACGAGCAGTTCAGCTTTGAGTTCACAGGGGCTGATGTCGTGTACCGGTTCTGGGATGCGACCCCTGGCGTGTTGTTCACGTGCCTGATGGCCAAGCGCGCCTTGGAAAATGAACTGCGTGATGAAACAGCCTTCCTGGAAAACTATGATGCTGTCTACAAGGCGGTAGACGACCGGTTCGATGTTCGCGGCAGCGACTTGGCTAACTTGGTGATGATGTGCCTGAGCAATGGTGGCGTGGTATCCAACAATCGGCGCAAGCAATACCTTTACCGGGTTCCCGAGGCGGTATTCGATTTTCTGGAGCAGACAGCGCAACTGGTGCTTGCTCGCGACCCTAACGATGCCGAACGGCTTCGATGACTCGCCTGCCCTACCCAATGCCGACGGCGGGCGTCACTTCTGCATAACCGGATTGCCTTGCGATGACCCTGTTCTACCTGAAACTCATCGTCACCCCGCTGCTGATGTGGGCCATCTCCCTCGCGTCGCGGCGCTGGGGCGGCTTGTTGGGCGGGCTGCTGTCCGGTTTACCGATCACCTCGGCATTGGTGATGACTTTTTTGTGCCTGGAACAAGGCACAGCATTCGCCCTCGGGGCTGTGCCTGGCGCGCTGGGCGGGCTGGCGGCGGTGCAGGCTACCTATGCCTTTTACCTGTTCGCCACGCGCAGGCTAGGCGTGGGCCCTGCCGTGGGGCTGGCGATACTGTTCTATGGCGTGGCTGCCTATACCTTTACCCATTGGGGCAGTTTGTACCTGTCGATTGGCGTGGCGCTGGTGCTGATTGCCGTGTTGATAAACGCCAGCGGGCGCGAGCCCAAGCCAGAGGCCATGGCCTTGTCTCGGCAGCGGTATTGGGAGATTCCCCTGCGCATGGTGTCGGCCACTTCCCTGCTGATGGTTACCACCAGCCTGGCCAACTGGCTGGGCCCGGCGACCAGCGGGATGCTGGCGCCGATACCGGTGATTGCCTGGCCGTTGGTGGTGTTCGCACATGTGCAAAACGGGCGCGCCGGCATGGCCGCGATGGTGCGGGGGAATGCGATTGGGGCGGGGGGGGTG
>NZ_JACVVF010000045.1:0-39170 GCF_016648095.1 Pseudomonas sp. S32 | reverse complement strand
AACGTAGGAGCGAGCGCAGCTCGCGATGCGCCGCGCAGGCGGCGCTCGATCTCCCAGCCACCGCAACTCGCCCGCCATACACCCCGGCGCCACCCCCAACCCCTAACCCGCAAGAGCAATATCGTAAAGTTCCAATCTTGAATTTTTTTATTAAGTCAAGAACCACCCTGTTCAAATCCCTCCATGCGTGCTACAACCTGATTAAGCAATGATCTAGCTGCTTGATAACGAAGGGAAAAATATGACGAAGTCGGAGCTGATCGAACGTATTGTCACCCATCAAGGGCTGCTTTCGTCCAAGGACGTAGAGCTGGCCATCAAGACCATGCTTGAGCAGATGTCACAATGCCTTGCTACCGGCGACCGCATTGAAATTCGCGGCTTTGGCAGCTTCTCGCTGCACTATCGCGCGCCGCGCGTAGGCCGCAACCCCAAGACCGGCCAGTCGGTCAGCCTCGAAGGCAAGTTCGTCCCGCACTTCAAGCCCGGCAAGGAATTGCGTGATCGGGTAAACGAAGAAGACGAAGCCGAAGCCTGATCAACCAAGGAGCCATACAATGCGTAACCTGAAGCGCGCCTTTACTCTACTGTTCGTGCTGCTGCTGGCAGCCGTGGTGCTGTTTTTCGTGCTGGAAAACCAGCAGGTCGTAGCCCTTACCCTGTTCAGCTGGACGGCCCCCGCTGTGCCGGTCGCTGTCGTGGTGCTGGCCGCTCTGGTCGTAGGCTTGGCAATCGGCCCACTGTTGGGTGCGTACGGCGTACAACGCAGCAAACGCAAGATCAGGGCATCAGCCCGCGAAGCTGCCCTGAACGGTAATTAAGGAAATTTCCTACCATCTTTTAGGAAACGCCCACCTTTGCATGCGCTGGCTGAAATGGAGTAATTGCCCCCTTCGTTTTCGGCCCCAGCGAGCGCGCTCCGCATGGAATTCCCAACCCTCTTCCACCATGGTGCAGTCCGTGGTGTCACCGGCTCGTGTCACCAACTGCACCTTGCTACCGGTGTAAGCCTGCTGGTCGACTGTGGCCTGGAGCAGGGCCCCGATGCCATACCGCAGGCGGACCCCGCAGCGCTCACATTCGATATCAAGGGCGTCTGCGCGCTGATCATCACCCATGTGCACCTCGACCACGTTGGCCGCATCCCCGCACTGCTCGCCGCGGGTTATCGCGGGCCGATACTGTGCAGCGAGCCCTCTGCCAAGCTGCTGCCACTCGTACTTGAAGACGCCTACAGGCTGGGTATCAGCAGCGACCCTGCCCATGTGTCCACATACCTTGAATTGGTGAGCACCCTGCTGGTGCCACTGCCATTTGAACAATGGCACCCAGTGCTGGAGCAGCCCGACATAATCTGCCGGGTTCGCCTGCAGCGCGCAGGCCACTTGCTGGGTTCGGCCTACGTGGAATGCGATATCCAGTACGGCCAGGCCAGCCGGCGTTATGTGTTCTCAGGCGACCTTGGCGCGGGCAACAACCCGTTGCTGCGCCCACTGCAGCCCCCGGAGCGGGCAGATGTGCTGGTGCTGGAAAGCACCTACGGCGACCGCCTGAACCCGCACCCCAGCGACCGTGTACGCAGGCTGGAAGCAGCTATCGACCGGGCATTGGCAGACCAGGGCACCATTCTGATCCCGGCTTTCAGCCTGGGCCGTACCCAAGAGCTGCTCTACGAATTGGAAGAGGTGCTGCACCGCAAAGCGCTGTTGGGCAGTGCAGGCGGTTCTCCAGCCGGCGAGCCCGTCGATTGGTCGCAACTGCCCATCATCCTCGACTCGCCGTTGGCCCAGCGCATCACGGCCGTGTATCGAGAACTACATGCATTCTGGAATGAAGAGGCGAGGGCGCGGCGTGCTGCCGGCCGTGACCCGCTGGCCTTCGGTCAGCTGATCTGCGTGGATACCCATGCCCGCCACCAACAGGTGGTCAACTATCTGAAAAGCACCGGTCGCCCGGCCATCGTGATCGCCGGCAACGGTATGTGCTCCGGTGGGCGAATCGTCAATTACCTCAAGGCCATGCTTGGCGATCGGCGGCATGAGGTGATGTTCGTTGGGTATCAGGCCAGGGGTACGCCAGGGGCGGTGATACAGGCCTCTGAGGGCTCCAACGACGTTGGGCAGGTTGATCTGGAGGGGGAGGGGTATGAAGTGAGGGCCAAGGTCACCATCTTGAAGGGATATTCGGGGCATGCTGATCAGGCTGGGTTAGTGGCGTTTGCCACCGGCCTCTCTGCTAAATCTGAGGAAGTCGTGCTCGTGCATGGAGAGAGCAAAGCCAGGAAGCAACTTGCAAGGGCGCTGCGTCAGCGTTTGCTGGCGCTAGGCTGGCCGACCAAGGTAAAAATCGCAACATAAGCGCCCTGCGCAGGGAACGATGACGGCAGGTGCTGTCTGATAGTCACCACGGATCATCAGCCTTCGCCGGCCCAGGCGAAATGCTTGCATAAACAAGGCTCGCAGCCCGCACAGGTTGCAGGCGCAGTGCAAGCTACAAAGCGGTTTCTCTGGTATTCTTGCCCGATGATGCTTGCGTCTTGAGCCTATGGATAGCCAGGGATTACACACGCTGGGCGCGTAACTTAGCGACGTTGCACTGTGCGCAGTGCCGATCAGAATTAAGACTCATGCCGGTCACTTGTCAATGATCATCAAGTGGCTGTTAAGGACCCGAATATGGAATTGATCCCGGTAATTCTATCCGGTGGCGTTGGCAGCCGTTTGTGGCCAGTTTCCCGTGAGGCTCACCCAAAGCCGTTCATGACCTTGCCTGATGGGCAAAACCTCATTCAGAAGACCTTCCTGCGCGCGTCCAAGCTCGACGGCGTTGCTGAAGTGCTTACCGTTACCAATCGCGAACTGCTGTTCAAGACCGAAGACGAATACCGCGCGATCAATACCCAAGGCCACCCTCAGGGCTACATCCTTGAGCCGTTTGGCCGCAACACCGCCGCCGCTGTGGCCGCCGCAGCGTTGCAACTGCATCAGGCTCACGGTCCCCAGGCCTACATGCTGGTGCTTGCAGCCGACCACCTTATCCAGGACGAAGCTGCTTTCTCCCAGGCGGTCAGCAAGGCTGTGCACCTGGCCGAGCAGGGCTGGCTGGTCACATTCGGCATCAAGCCCCAGTACCCTGAAACAGGCTTCGGTTACATCGAGGCGGCTGCAGATGGCGCGCTGGACGGTGGGCTGAAGGTGGCACGTTTTGTCGAAAAGCCCGACGCCCCCACCGCAGAGGCCTACGTGGCAGCTGGCAACTACTTCTGGAACGCCGGCATGTTCTGCTTCCAGGTAGGCACGGTCATCGACGAGTTCAAGGCCCACGCGCCCGATGTGCTCGAAGCCGTGCAACTCACCCTTGAAGCGTCGCGCCAGACTACGGGCAAAGGCTACAGCTGCCTTGCCCTGGACGCAGACACCTTCGCCAACGTCCCGGATATTTCCATCGACTACGCCCTGATGGAGCGCTCCCGCAAGGTGGCCACCATTCCGTGCGACATCGGCTGGAGCGATATCGGCTCCTGGAACGCGGTCAGCGAACTTACCCCGCCAGACGAAGCCGGCAACCGCTTCGAAGGCGAAGTGGTCGCGCACGGTTCCAGCAACAACTACGTCAGCACTGAAGATCGCCTGGCGGCGCTGGTCGGTGTACAGGACCTGTTGGTGGTCGACACCCCCGACGCCCTGCTGATCGCCCATAAAGACCACGCTCAAGACGTGAAACATATCGTCAAGCGCCTGAAAGGCGATGGCCACTCTGCACACCTGCTGCACCGCACCGTGCACCGCCCATGGGGTACCTACACCACGCTGGAAGACGGCGACCGCTTCAAGATCAAGCGCATCGTGGTCAAGCCAAAGGCATCCCTGTCCCTGCAAATGCACCACCACCGCAGCGAGCACTGGATTGTGGTCAGCGGCATGGCCGTGGTGGTCAACGATGACAAGGAACTGATGCTCAACACCAACGAGTCCACGTTCATCCGCGCCGGCCACCAGCACCGGTTGCAAAACCCAGGCGTGATCGACCTGGTGCTCATCGAAGTACAAAGCGGCGACTACCTCGGCGAAGACGACATCGTCCGCTTCGAGGACAACTACGGTCGTTGCGACGCCTGAGTCCAGGCTCTCCCGTCGGCCCGTCGTTGCCATTCCTGGCACCGGGCCGGTCTTCGGTCGCCCCCATCGCCGGCTACCCCTGTTCAGATCGTTGACGCCAAGGCGTCAACGCACCGAGTGAGACCCATGTACCCACCTATTCAGACCCGTTGTTTCAAAGCCTACGACATCCGCGGCCAAGTGCCTGCCGACCTCAATGATGACGTGGCCTACCGTATTGGCCGCGCACTGGTGGCCCAGCTTGGCGGCCGCGCTTATGTGGTGGGGCGCGACATGCGCCTGGAGAGCCCGGGTTTGTCCCTGGCCTTGATCAAGGGCCTGACCGAAGGTGGGGCCGACGTGATCGATATCGGCCTGTGCGGTACCGAGGAAGTGTATTTCGCTACCAGCCATCACCGGGCCGATGGCGGCGTGATGATTACTGCCAGCCATAACCCCAAGGGTTACAACGGCATGAAGCTGGTGCGCGAGCAGTCGCGCCCGATCAGCGGCGACACCGGGCTGAACGACATTCGCCAGCGTGTCGAAGCAGGTGACTTGGGTGAGCCTGCAGCAACTGCCGGGAGTGTGCGCGAAGCGTTCGATAAGACGGCCTACATCGACCACTTGCTCACCTACGTAAACGTGGCATCGCTCAAGCCGCTGAAGGTGCTGGCCGACCCGGGCAACGGTGCGGTTGGGCCTGTGATCGAACTGCTCAAGGCACGCCTGCCGCTGGATATCACCATCATCAACGGCGAGCCGGACGGCAATTTCCCCAACGGCATCCCCAACCCGCTGCTGCCTGAAAACCGGGATTTGACCCGCCAGGCAGTGCTGGATACCCAGGCCGCCATGGGTATCGCCTTCGACGGTGACTTCGACCGGTGCTTCTTCTTCGACGACAAAGGCCGTTTCATCGAGGGCTACTACGTGGTGGGCCTGCTGGCCGAAATGCTGCTGGCCAAACACCCAGGCAGCAAGATCATCCACGACCCGCGCCTGACCTGGAACACCATCGAGCAGGTTGAAGCGGCCGGTGGCGTCGCCATCCAGAGCAAGACCGGCCATGCCTTCATCAAAGAGCGCATGCGCGCCGAAGACGCCGTGTACGGCGGTGAAATGAGCGCCCACCACTACTTCCGCGACTTCGCCTACTGCGACAGCGGCAACATCCCATGGTTGTTGGTGGCTGAGCTGATGAGCGTTACCGGCAAAACCCTTGCCCAGTTGGTAGATGAGCGAATCGCCAAGTTCCCGTGCAGCGGCGAGATCAACTACGAGGTGGCAGATGTAAAAGGCACTATCGAAAAGATCCTGGCCCATTACCTGCCGCAAAACCCCACCGTCGACCGCACCGACGGCATCAGCGTGGAGTTCGCCGACTGGCGCTTCAGCCTGCGTGGTTCCAACACCGAGCCGCTGCTGCGCTTGAACGTTGAAAGCCGGGGGGATGAAGCTCTGGTCAACGAACAGGTTTCGCGCATCGCCGCCCTAATCCGAGGTTAGTTATGTTTGGCATGATCAAGGGCGTGTGGAGCTACCGTGGCTTCATTATCTCGTCCATCAAGAATGAATTCGTTTCACGCTTCGCGCGCAGCAAGCTTGGTGGGCTATGGATGATCATTCACCCGCTAGCCCAGGTTGCGATCTATGCATTGATCCTCTCCAATGTCCTGGCAGCCAAGCTGCCCGGCATCGACAACAAATATGCATACGCCTTGTACCTGATGGCAGGCATCCTGGCCTGGAACCTGTTTTCCGAAATCGTCAGCCGCTGCCTCACGCTTTTCATAGAGCAGGGCAACATCATGAAAAAGATGCGCTTCCCGCGCATCACGCTGCCCGTCATCGTGGTGGGGTCGTGCCTGCTCAATAACGCCTTGCTGTTCCTGGCGGTAATGACTGTTTTCGCACTCTTGGGCCATTACCCAACCGCCCAGGTATTCTGGTTGATCCCACTGGTGATGATCGTTGTGGCGCTGTCGGTTGGCATTGGCCTGGTGCTGGGTATTCTCAACGTGTTTCTGCGGGACATCGGCCAGGTGGTGCCCATTATTCTGCAGGTGCTGTTCTGGTTCACGCCGATCGTTTACATGGTCAACGTGATCCCGGATTACCTGCGGGGCACGCTGACCTACAACCCCATGTACCCTATCGTTACGGCCTATCACGATGTGCTGGTGTACGCCAAGGCACCGGATTTCAGCCAGGTGGTCACCATGGTCTGCATCTCGTTGGGCTTGTTGCTGCTTGGCTTGTTCCTGTTCCGTCGCTCGGTTCCTGAAATGGTGGACGTACTATGAGCCTGTTATCGGTAAGTGATGTTGGCAAGGCTTATAAAACCTACCGTTCCGAGTGGCAGCGCATCGCCACCTGGTTTTACCTGCCGGTCGGTGCGTCCAGCGAGCATTGGGTGCTTCGGCATATCAACTTTGCCATTGAGCCAGGTGAAGCCATCGGCATTATCGGCCAGAACGGCGCCGGCAAGTCTACCCTGTTGAAGATGATCACCGGGACGTTGCAGCCCACCCAGGGGCAGGTGCATGTCAACGGCCGGATCGCTGCGATTCTGGAACTGGGCATGGGCTTCAACCCTGAGCTGACCGGCCGCCAGAATGTGTACCATGCGGCGGGCCTGATGGGCTTCAGTGCCGAGAAGATCGAAGGCGCAATCGATGACATCGAGGCGTTCGCGGAAATCGGCGAATACTTCGACGAAGCGGTCCGCACCTATTCCAGCGGTATGCAGATGCGCGTAGCGTTTGCCGTTGCCACTGCGTTCAGGCCAGAAATCCTGATTGTCGACGAAGCGTTGTCGGTGGGGGACAGTTACTTCCAGCACAAGAGCTTCGAGCGCATTCGCGAATTCCAGCGCCAAGGCACTTCGTTGCTCATTGTCTCGCACGATCGTGGTGCCATTCAGTCGTTGTGCAGCCGTGCGCTGCTGCTCGAGAACGGCTCGATCATCAAGGACGGCCCACCTGAGCAGGTGATGGACTACTACAACGCGCTGATCGCCGAGAAAGAAAACAGCACCGTCCAGGTAAAAGAGCTTGCTGACGGCAGCATGCAGACCCAGTCCGGCAGTGGCGAGGCGACCATTGAAGCGGTAGCGCTTTACGATGCGGTCGGGCAAGCGGTGGAGTTCGTGGCGGTGGGTGACCCGGTCACACTGAGTGTGCAGGTTGAAACCCACGAAGCCATACCAGAACTGGTAGTGGGCTACGTCATCAAGGACCGCCTGGGCCAGCACGTCTACGGTACCAATACCCATCACCTGGGCCAGGCGATGAAAACGCTGGCAGCCAATGAAAAGGTCGAGTTTCGTTTCGCCTTCGATATGAACCTGGGCCCCGGCTCTTATTCGGTGGCCGTGGCATTGCATGCCAACGATGTGCATATCGGCACTAATTATGAGTGGCGAGACCTTGCCCTGGTATTCAATGTGGTGAATACCTCGAAGCCTCAATTTGTCGGAATGGCGTGGGTGCCTACAGCTGTGGAGTGTATTCGGTGAAAAAACCTTTCTATCGCGCTTTCGAGGACCGCTACCGCGGGTCGGCGGAGCTGATTACCGAGAGGTTGCAGGTGTACCAGCCCTTCCTCGAGCCTTTGCTGGGCCTTGATCAGGCACGCAAGGCCATCGACCTGGGCTGTGGCAGGGGTGAATGGATGAGCCTGTTGGCGCGCCAGGGCTTTGCCGTAGCCGGTGTCGACCTTGATGACGGCATGCTTGAAGCGTGCCGTATCAACGGCTTCAGTGTTGAGAACACCGACGCCGTAGGCAAACTCCAGTCGTTGCCTGATAACAGCCAGGTACTGGTTTCGGGCTTCCACCTGGCTGAGCATATTCCGTTCAACAGCCTGCAAACGCTGGTGGCCGAAGCCCTGCGTGTGCTGGTGCCAGGCGGCTTGCTCATTCTGGAAACACCCAACGCCGAAAACCTGGTGGTAGGCACTAACAATTTCTACCTCGACCCGTCCCACGAACGCCCGGTTCCCAGCCTGTTGCTGAGCTTCCTGGTGGAGTACGAAGGGTTCGGCCGCAATACCGTTATGCGTCTGCAAGAACCAACGCCCATCCCGGCAGTTGAAGACATGCAGATGCTTAACGTATTCCATGGCGTGAGCCAGGATTACGCCGTGGTCGCTCAGAAGGCTGCGCCCGCAACCACCTTGGCCGAGTTTGACAGCGCCTTCAGCCGGGAGTATGGGGTTACCCTCGACAGCCTGGCAGAGCGCTACGAAGGTAAGCTTCAGGCACACTTTGATGCGCTAGATGAAGCCACCAGCAGCAACCACGCCGCGCTGGAACAGGTGCGTGAAGTGAACGTCGAGTTTGCCCACAGCATCGACCGTTTCCAGTCCGAATTTTTCCAGCTCAAAAAAGATGTCGATAGCCTGGACGACCGTGCTGGCCGTGACCGCACCTTCCAGCAACAGCTAAAAGGCGACATCGAGGTGCTGGGCAGCAGCATCAATCAACTGGACCAGCGGCTTGGGGCCATCGAGCAGATGTTGCGTGAGCGTGAAGCACGCACCCTGCTGGACAGTGCCAAGGCCGCCGTGCGCCCAGCTGCGCTCAAAACCCTCGGTGCGGTATTGCGCAACCCCACCTTGCGCACCAACGTCAACCGCGTATTGCGCCGCTTCCCCGGCGTACACCACCGCCTCAAGCTGTTCGCGCAAAACCGTGGCTTGCTGGTTCAGCCCATGGCCACACCCGGCATGCCGAGTGCGAGTTTCACCGGTGTGGATTACTCGCGCGTCAGCTTCGCCGTGTACCCCAAGGCACCCTTGCTGCCAGAAGCCATGTACCTGCGAGACCAACCGCATGCAGCGGGCTTCAACAGTGTGCGCATGACTGGCCATATTGAAGGGCACTATAGCCTGGCCATCGTCAACCGCGGGCTGGGGCTGGCCATGTTCGACCTGCTCGAAGGCCGGCTGGCGTTTCAGCCATACCATGGCAAGGCCTATGACAACCCGATCGATATTCCCGAACGCCAGAAGGGCCTGACCCAAGCGGTGGGCAACACCCTGGAAGGCGAACTGGAAAGCGACGTGCTGTCCATCGTTCACCACTACCCGATGATCACTGACCTGCAAGCTGCCGGCATGCGCATGGTTGTGTTTTTCTGGGAAGAAACCGCTATACCTTTCGACACTGTCACCTTCCTGAACGAGCATTTCGACGGCGTGATCGTGGCCGCTTCGTTCGTGAAAAAGGTGCTTCAGGATTCCGGCTGCCGTCTTCCGGTCTTCGTTTGCCCGATGGGCGTAGACCACATCATCGGCAATGACGAACCGCCAATCGAGACATTGCGTCCTGCAGCCGGCAAGCCACTACGCTTCCTGCATATCTCGTCGATGTTCGAACGCAAAGGGCCTGATGTATTGCTGGAAGGCTACCTCAATGCTTTTACCAGTGACGATAACGTAGAGCTGTACATCAAGACGTTCCCGAACCCACATAACCGGGTACACGAGCTGTTGAACGAACTGTCCGCAGGGCGCAGCAACCTGCCTGCCGTGGTGGTTGACGAGAGCCCGATGGATGACAAAGGCATCATCGGCCTGTATCGGTCGGCACAAGCGCTTGTGCTGCCTACACGCGGAGAAGGCTTCAACCTGCCTGCCGCCGAAGCCCTGGCACTTGGGCTTCCGGTCATCGTTACCGGCTTTGGCGCCCATGTTGACTTCTGCACCCTGCGTACTGCCGAGCTGATACCGTTCCTGTTCGCCAAGTCTGGTAGCCACCTGGGCAGCGCCAATTCGTGCTGGGTAGAGCCTGACAAGGAAGCGCTCGGCCGCAAGATGCGTGAGTTGCATGACAAAGTGCTCGCCGGTGACGCCGGGCTGGAGCAGCGCAGGCGTGAGGGTATCGAGCTTATCCGCGGCGCCTACACCTGGGAGCAAAGCGCCCAGGCCGTGCTGGCCAGTGCCCAGTGGCTGAAAAACCAGGAGCCTGTGCAGAGCGGCAAAGCCAAGCTCGTGGTTGTGGGGCCTTGGGCGACCAAATGCGGGGTGGCGGAGTACAGCCAGTCGCTGATGAGCGAATTTGACCGTAGTCATTACGACATCACCGTCTATTGCGATGAGCGAACCGCCCCAATGGACGGTGTCGAGTATCAGCCAGCCTGGAAGCTGGGTGATGCCAAAGCGGTGTTCGATGTGTTGGGCAACGATGCGTGCGCGGCAGCGGATGTGATTATCGTGCAGCACCAGCCCAGCCTGTTCGCGCTCAACGAAGAAATCTGCCAGCGCCTGGCCTCCCTGCATGCTCAAGGCAAAGTAGTGATTCTGGAGCTGCACTCCACTCAACCCCTGATTGCAGATCACAGGGTGTCTGACACTGCAATCCGTGCACTGGGCAAGCTCGACCGGGTCATCGTGCACAAGCCCGAAGACCTCAACAACCTGCTGGTGCTTGGGCTCAGTGCCAACGTGATGATGATTGGCCTGGGCGTAATGTCGCCATTGCCTGCAGGCAGCGCTGACGGGGTACGCGGGGAACTGGGCATTGACCAGCACGACCTGGTCATCGCCTGTTTCGGCTTCATCCTGTCACACAAGGGCATCGATACGCTGATCGAAACCATTCGCCCGCTGGAGCGAGCCACTGGCCGCAACGTGCGCATGATCGGCCTGCACTCCATTCTGGATGCCCGCAGTGAGCAAACCCTCAACGCCTACCGCGCTCGCGCTGAAGAGCTGCAGGTGGAGCACAACATCAACTGGATTACCGACTACCTGCCCATTCAGGAATGCCTGCGCATTCTCAGTGCGGCCGACTACGTCATCTTCCCCTACAAAGAAACCCAGGAGAGTGCCAGTGCTGCGGTGACCATTGGCCTGGCTACGCTCAAACCAGTGCTGGTCAGCCCTATCCACATCTTCTCCGACCTGTCCGAGGCCACTTGGCGCATGTCCGGTAGCCAGGCAGACGACATTGTGGCTTCGATTGCCGAGCTGGAAGACAGCCCCGCCAAGGCCGGCGAACTGGTTGCCCGGCAGGAACAGTGGATACAGGACCGCAGCTGGGGGCGTATCTCCGGGCGCCTGGACGCCACCGTGCAGGCCTTGTTGTTTGCGCGCAGGCACCTGGATCCTCTGGTGGGCGTGCAGCGTGAGGCAAACCCCAGTGTGGTCGCTACCGCGCCACGCAAACTGCTGGTGGACGTGTCCGAACTGTACTTCCGTGATGCCAGAACAGGCATCCAGCGCGTCGTTAAACGCGTGATTGGCGAATTTCAGGCGGCCGAGGGGACAGACTACCAGGTGGTGCCAGTGTTCGGCGTGTCAGGCCACGGCTACCGTATTGCCAGCAATTACCCGGGTGCCAACGACTATGTTGCATCGGCCCACGAAAAACCGGTGGAATACAGTGTTGGTGATGTTTTCCTGGGCCTGGACCTGAGCGCGCATCTGTTCCCGGAATTCAACTCCGAACTCGAGCGCATGCGCCGCGCAGGTGTGAGCATCCACTTCGTGGTGTACGACCTGATCCCGCTGCTGCACCCACGCTTCGCCTACCCGGGCATCGATGGCGCGTTCACCAACTGGATGCGCTCCATTGGCCGCTATGCGGACAGCGTCATTGCCATATCCGCGGCGGTTGCCGTAGATGTAAAACAATGGCTCCAGCAGCACGAAGGCCTGAAGTTGCTGCCATCCATTGGGCATTTCCACTTGGGCGCGGATATTGAAACACCCGCTGAGCTGGACGCTAAACCCGACCTGGACCCAGGCCTGGAGGCGCGCTTGGGTGCAGCGCCGACGTTCCTCATGGTGGGTACGCTGGAGCCCCGCAAAGGGCACCACCAGACCCTGGCTGCTTTCGAATTGCTGTGGGCGCAAGGCTGCGACCTGAACCTGGTGCTGGTGGGCAAGGAAGGGTGGGCAGTAGAAGGCCTGACCGGGCACTTGCGTGCGCACCCTGAGATGGGGCAGCGGCTGTTCTGGCTGGAAGGGTTGAGCGATACCAACCTCAACCACCTGTATGCATCGTGTTCTGCACTTGTTGCGGCATCGGAAGCTGAAGGCTTTGGCTTGCCTCTGATCGAGGCAGCCCAGCAAAAGCTGCCGATCATCGCGCGGGACATTCCGGTGTTCCGCGAGGTGGCCGGTGACCATGCCTACTACTTCCACGGCCAGGCGCCTGAAGCCTTGGCCAAGGCGCTGACGGAGTGGGTAGAGCTGTTTGAGAAAAACGCTCACCCGCTGTCTGCGCAGATGCCTTGGTTGCGCTGGAGCGAGAGTGCGACCGTGCTCAAGAAACATGTGCTGGGCGTTGCAGAACAGGTGAAGTGACGGGGCAGCCACCCGGCAGGGCAGGCTAACCATAAACCCCGTAAGCGTGATACTGCCGCGCTTACGGGGTTTTTTATTGCAGGTGTTTTTCAAGCATTCTGGCGACCGGGTGAATACTTAGTTAGCCATGCCAGCTTCCGCATCATCCATCAGCGTCTTGGCCAGTGCACCCAGGTAATACGCTGCCCAGACCAGCTTGGGGTTTTCGTCCACCAAGCCGCTGATGGTGAGTTCCTGGGCATAACCCATCAATTCCGACGCTTGCGCACGGGCGTGTTCGCAAGGTATGCCCGGTTCGATACAGAACAGCGGTTGAGTCTGCTGCTCGCCTTGGTAGAACTTGGTCTTGCCGACGGTGGAGCCGTGATTAGCAGTAGTCACTGTACAACCCCCCCTTGATCATTTCGTACCCGTCAATGGGACCGGGCTTGCCCGCGAAGGGCCCGCCCAGCCAACACACCTGTGCGTCAGTGCACGGCTCCAGCTCCGTTTGGCATCTGTACCTGTATGAGCGCTGACTCGAGCAGAGCACGCAGTGCCTCTATTTCATGCATGGATGCCATCATCAGAATCGATGCCGGTGACTTGGGCTGTTGTAGGAGTGCCTGATGGGCGACGGTTGCTGCGCAGAGCGCGTAGTCCGTGGCTTGGATCAAGGTGTCTTCCAGGGAGAGGATTTGGTGGGGTGGGTCGGGGACGATCTTTAGCATTGCATAGTACCTTCCAATCGGGCCGCTCCCGTCTGCTGTCAAACAGAGGGTGGCAGCTGTACGTAGGTTGACAGACCGGCGGACTATGCAAGTTCCGGCGCACGCAAGCGTGCCCCACGTACAGCCGCCATGAAAGCGAGCTGTGTGCATAATACCGTTGCGGCCTGTCAAAGCCGTGTCACTGGTGTGCAGCGACATCCCGAGAGTAGGGGCCTGAAACTAGGGTCGCAACGGCAAATGAGTGATAGGAGTATCTTTGGGAAATGGACTACAAGGAAGGTATTTATTCTGAGGTGTGCTGGAGATATTCGACCACATATTTGTCAGCGCTCGAGTCCGTAGAAAGCAAGCTTCACTACGCACCTTAGTCACTCACGGGGCCAAGGCTTCAACGCCTTGACCCCATCGATGGTCAGTCAAACACTTCAGCACTGGCTAGTGCTACGCCAAGTTGATCTTTACCCGACAGGCTAGGGGTGAAGTCAATCGGCCAATCGATACCGACCTCAGGATCATCCCAAGCAATGCAACGCTCGCTGACGGGCGAATAGAAGTCTGTAGTCTTGTACAAGAACTCGGCGGTATCGCTCAGCGTGACAAAGCCATGTGCGAATCCTGGCGGGATCCACAGCTGGTTTTTGTTCTCTGCCGAAAGCACCGCACCCACCCACTTGCCGAAAGTTGGGGAGGACCGACGGATATCGACCGCTACGTCGAAGACCTCACCTTGCACGACACGCACCAGTTTGCCTTGGGCGTGCGGTGGCAGTTGGTAATGCAGACCGCGCAGAACACCCTTCACAGAACGTGAATGGTTGTCCTGTACGAAATCCGGGCGCAGGCCGGTGGATTCGCTGAATACGTTGGCATTGAAGCTTTCGTAGAAGAAGCCACGCTCGTCGCCGAACACTTTAGGGGTGAACAGTAAGACTTCGGGGATGGCCAGAGGAGTTGCGTGCATTAGAACACCTTCTCATTAAGCAGGTTACGAAGGTACTGGCCATAGCCGTTTTTGAGCAGTGGCTGGGCTAGGCGCTCAAGCTGCTCAGCATTGATCCAGCCGGCGCGGAAGCAGATCTCTTCCGGGCAAGCCACTTTCAACCCTTGGCGGCGCTCCATGGTTGCAATGTACTGGCTGGCTTCGAGCAAGCTGTCGTGAGTACCTGTGTCCAGCCATGCATAACCACGGCCCATGATCTCCACCTGCAGTTGTTCCTGTTGCAAGTAAAGATTGTTGAGGTCGGTGATTTCCAGTTCGCCGCGAGCAGACGGCTTAAGGTCACGCGCTAGATCCACAACCTGGTTGTCGTAGAAATACAGGCCGGTCACTGCGTAGCTGGACTTCGGTACTTTCGGCTTCTCTTCAAGCGATAGTACACGGCCGGTTTCGTCAAATTCGGCTACACCGTATCGTTCCGGATCATGCACGTGGTAGGCGAATACAGAGGCACCTGCTTCACGCTGACCTGCGTTCAACAGCAGCGACTGGAAGTCATGGCCGTAGAAAATGTTGTCGCCTAGCACCAGGGCCGAGGGGGCGTTGCCGATGAAGTCAGCACCGATCGTGAAGGCCTGCGCCAGGCCATCCGGGCTCGGCTGCACGGCATAAGTCAGGTTGATGCCCCACTGGCTGCCGTCGCCAAGAAGCTGCTCGAAACGCGGCGTATCTTGTGGGGTAGAAATGATTAGAATGTCGCGAATACCTGCCAGCAGCAAGGTGCCCAGCGGGTAGTAGATCATCGGCTTGTCATAAACAGGCAAGAGCTGCTTCGAAACAGAAAGCGTTGCGGGGTGCAGACGCGTTCCGGAACCACCAGCCAGAATGATCCCTTTACGATTGGTTGTGTTCATTTGTTCAGAGCTTCCATGAGCATACGGGTTACACCACTTTGCCAGTCAGGCAAGTGCAGCGTGAAAGAGTTGCGAAGCTTGGCGGTATCCAAGCGTGAATTCAACGGGCGACTGGCCGGGGTAGGGTACTCGGTAGTAGCAATCGGATTCACGGCTTCGACCACGAGATCTTCGCCATGACTCCGTGCGAACTCAATAACATAGCTGGCATATGCATGCCAGGTCGTTTCGCCCGTTGGCGCCAGGTGGTAGACCCCGCTTAGCTCAGGTTTACGCCACGCTTGTTGCAGCGCAGCTACAGCCACATCCGCAAGTAACTCCGCCCCCGTAGGCACCCCTACCTGGTCAGCGATTACATTGAGTGCGGAACGCTCCTTGGCCAGGCGTAGCATCGTCTTGGCGAAATTGTTGCCCCGTGCGGCGTACACCCAGCTGGTACGGAAAATCAGGTGCTTGCAGCCCGAGGCCTGTATCAGCTGTTCGCCTTCGAGCTTTGTGGCGCCATAAAAGTTAACTGGCGCCACGCTGTCGGTTTCCTTCCACGGGGTAGTACCCGTGCCGTCGAAAACATAGTCGGTTGAGTAGTGAACCAACCATGCATCGAGGCGCTTGGCTTCCTCCGCCATTATCTGGCTAGCCAAGGCATTCACAAGATGGGCTGTGTCGCGCTCGCTTTCAGCTTTGTCCACTGCCGTGTAGGCGGCTGCGTTCACAATCGCTTGGGGGGAAACAGCGCGAATGGCGGTCCTAAGGCCTTCTAGGTCCGAAAGATCACCTTTGAGCAGACCATAGGGTGTGTCGGCCGGGTGTCTATCGAGTGCCACAACTTCACCGAGCACGCTCAGCGCGCGTTGAAGCTCCCAGCCGACCTGGCCGTTTTTTCCGAGCAGCAGAATTCTCATGCTTGGCCTGTACGCTTGGCGTAGTTATTGTCGATCCATTGTTGGTAGCTACCGCTTTTCACGTGCGCCACCCACTCATGATTGTCCAGATACCATTGAACGGTCTTGCGAATACCCGATTCGAAGGTTTCTTCCGGAACCCAGCCGAGTTCGCGCTGGATCTTGCTGGCGTCGATCGCGTAACGCAGATCGTGGCCTGGACGATCTTGAACGTAGGTCAGCAGTTCAACATGAGGGCGGAATTTGGAATCCGGACGCAATTCATCAAGCAACGAGCAGACCGTGCGCACCACCTCGATGTTCTGTCTCTCATTGTGGCCGCCGATATTGTAGGTTTCACCCACTTCACCTTCGGTGACCACTTTGTAAAGCGCACGGGCGTGATCTTCAACATACAGCCAGTCGCGGATCTGATCGCCTTTGCCATAAATCGGTAGCGGTTTACCTTCCAACGCGTTCAGAATAACGAGCGGAATCAGCTTTTCCGGGAAGTGGAAAGGCCCGTAGTTGTTCGAGCAGTTGGTAACAATGGTAGGCAGACCATAAGTACGCGTCCAGGCACGTACCAAATGATCGGAGCTGGCCTTACTGGCCGAGTAAGGCGAACTTGGCTGATAGGGCGTAGTTTCGGTGAACAGATCCTCTGGGCCTTCCAGGTCGCCGTAAACCTCATCGGTGGAGATATGGTGGAAGCGGAAGGCTGCTTTACGAGACTCATCAAGCGTCATCCAGTAACCCCTGGCGGCTTCAAGCAGGGTGTAGGTGCCTATGATGTTTGTCTGGATGAATTCGGACGGGCCTGAAATGGAGCGGTCAACGTGAGACTCGGCAGCCAAGTGCATCACGGCATCAGGCTGGTGCTCGAGGAACACGCGATCCAGCTCAACACGGTCGCAGATGTCGACGTGTTCGAACGCGTAGCGTGAGTGTTGATCGACAGACTGAAGGGACTCGAGGTTGCCTGCATAAGTAAGTTTGTCAACATTAATAACCGAATCGCCAGTGTTTGTGACGATATGTCTCACAACTGCGGAACCGATAAAGCCTGCACCACCTGTTACTAGAATTTTCACGAGTTGACTACCTTGAGTTGAACAGGAATTTTACCTGTATTGACCAATATGGAACAGCCGAAGCTATCGTCCGCTCTACTGCGAAGTTTGTTTTGAGTTTGCATACAATGCGGTTAAGCAAATTTGCTTGTAAAGCTCCACGGATGAGTCGGTATAAGCAAGAAGCTTGGTGAGCTCCGATTCACGCTTGACTTTAGTCATTGCAGAATATTTGCGTGATAACTCTGACTCGATGGCAAAATTAGTATAAGGCGCTTTGATCAGAAAGCGGGTAGTGATTTCAGCAACGACAAAGTCGGGTTTTTCATGTCTCACGATGCGCCAATCTATGTCGGCGCCTGAGAAAACATGCACTAATCGCTGGAAGGTTTCAACAAGCTGTGGGGCGAGCGTAGTTGAAAACGAGTCACCAAAGATAACGCATGTCTTCGGTGACGCGGCGGTAGGATTATGATAGACATGGATGCGCCCCCTGTTGCCGATTCTATTATCAAAAATTCGGCAAGATTCCACGTGCGGCATATCTATCTCTGGAATGCGCTCTACTTGCGCGGGCACCAATTTGCCACCCAAGTCACCTGATATTTTTGAGAATAAATATGTAGAGGCCGGCTCGGAGAAGTTAACGCCGAGACTCTTGCAAAGCGTTTCCGCTGCGACTTTTGCGCCAAAATGTGTCCAGTGAGTATCTACTTTAGAATAGGTGTAGTTTCTCTCTGCGGATAGCTCTTTAATAGGGTTAATGATGTAATGCTTATTGAAGACACACAAGAACTGGTCAAGCGTGGATAGTCCTTGACGGGCAACAGGATATTTATCGGGAAAAATATACTCTTTACCCGGTGCAATTAAGAATATAGCTTTCCCGTAAAGCAAACCTTCTTCAGATTCAATGTTACCAAAGTAACGTTGCCAGCCGGCGAGATTGTCAGAATCAATGAGTAACTCGCCTTTATATTGGGATAAGCTCTTGTTTGTGTCGTTGTCTAAGAATAAATAGTCATCACTTCCCTTCAATACACCGAAGCTATCAAATGAGATTTCAGCAAACCATAGGTGCGAGTCATCTACAATCGCACCTATTCTTAGGTTTTTCCCTAGTTCAATGTAGAACTCAAATCCGCAGTTCACATTTTTGCTGCTATGTACCGTTGCCACGTCAGGACGAGGTACGCAGGGATTTACTACAGTTTTCTCAGCATTGTCGAGAACAATATTCGGAACAGTGCCGGCTTTTCCTAGAACCCACCCTCGCACTTTAATATATACACCCGCTTGCGAATGCAAATGCATAGTTTTTGGAGAGTCGATCGAGAACCTCAAATCTTCGCTGCTACGGATAAGGAGGCTAGTGCGAATTGTAATCATATATTATTTTCCACGCCTTCAGTCGTTTCCGAACAGATCTCTGCTATAAACTTTTTCTAATACATCATTTAGGTCAGGCGACAGTCTGTTGGCAATGATTAAATCAGTTGAAGACTTAAAGGTCTGCAGGTCGCGACATACGACTGAGTTGAAGAAGGTTTCATCTTCAATTTCAGGTTCATATACGATTACTTCAATGCCCCTAGCCTTGATACGTTTCATTATGCCTTGGATTGACGACTTTCTAAAGTTGTCAGAGCCAGATTTCATAATAAGACGATATATACCAACCCTTTTCGGATTCAGCTTTATCACCTCGCTTGCAATAAAGTCTTTGCGCGTTGTGTTCGAGTCGACAATGGCCCTGATCAGATTGTTGGGCACGTCAGCATAATTGGCTAACAGTTGCTTGGTATCTTTGGGTAGACAATAACCGCCATAACCAAAAGATGGGTTGCGGTAATGAGAGCCTATTCGCGGATCAAGCCCGACTCCCTCGATGATACTTTTCGAGTCAAGATTATGGACTTGAGCATATGAATCCAGCTCATTAAAATACGCGACACGCATTGCGAGATAGGTGTTCGAAAAAAGCTTTATGGCTTCTGCTTCTGAAGGTGAGGTGATAACTGTAGCTACATTATCAACAAGCGCTGCTTCTGAGAGGATTTTAACAAAGTTGGCGCAAGTTTCTGCGGGGCCCCCAGCAATGATTCGGGATGGGTGCAAGTTGTCGTACAATGCACGGCCCTCACGCAGGAACTCAGGTGAGAAAGTTATATCTTCGTACCCATGATGCTTTTGCATCCTTACAGTAAAACCAACGGGGATTGTAGACTTGATGACAATTTTGATTGTGCCATTAATCTCGATCGCTTGCGATATTAAATTTTCGACAGATGATGTGTCGAAGAAGTTGGTTACAGGGTCGTAATCAGTAGGTGTTGCAATGATTAAATAATCAGCGTTGCTTACAGCGTCGTCTAAAGAGGTTGTTGCTGATAGATCTAAATCCTGAGTTTTCAGGTACTCTTCAATTAAGTCGTCAGCCACCGTCGCTTCCTTATTATTCAAGGCAGCAACAGATTGGGCATTTATATCATATGCCATGACGTGATGCTGTCTTGACAGCAGCACTGCGTTTGATAACCCTACATACCCGATACCAGCAACAGCAATCTTCATACGTTACTCCGAATTTCAGTATTGATCAGGACGGCAAATAGTACGACCTTCCTTAATCCCACAAACCAAATAATGAACGAGGAAAGGCACTCGAGCTTTAACGACATCTGGGTGCCGTGCCTTGTAAAAGCGAGTTGAGAAATCTGCACTCGGATCAAGCGCTAGGTCATCTCCATAAAGAATGTAATGTACAGCCGGATCTAAACCGACTGGAATCATGCCGCCGGAGTTTTCCACGTAATATGCTAGGTCAAAGTAGCCGCTTTCTTTGCAAAGTTTCATCCATCTTGCAAGATTCGCAAATCTACCGAGATGCCATTTGGAGGAAACTCTGTATGACAAACTTTTCTGAAACTCGCCGTCATCGATGGCTCGTAGGCGCCAGCCGCGGGTCGTTACGTCTGAAATAAATAGCGCTTGGTTTCCCATTGATTTTGAGGGTGCCAACAGGCCAAAGATGCGCTCCATAGCGTGTGCCCACGTGCCATCGCCACCGGATTTAACAACGGCAGCATCAAGCACTGCTTGTTCTTTAAGCAAGGAGAAGTTTTGGGCGAGAGAACGTAGTAATCCGCCTCGGATCCAGAACATTGTGCCTGCAAAGAAGCCCCAGTCATCGGAACTTGGTTTAATTTTCAGAGTTGTCAAAACATCTTGAACCTTGCCCGCATTTACGTACATCAAGCTCTTTGCGGAGCGGTAAAGCGCTTCTGGTCCAATCATACCTACCTCTGGATCGTGCTCCAGAGAACTCACAACATTTTTGATTACTTCCGGGCTTGGTAGCAATGATTCATAGCAGAGGTTGCCGAAGATTGCATCATCATCTGTTTTAGTATTTTTAGTGTGCAGTTTCAATACAGCGCTGTAGGACCACAAAGCATAGTCATGGTTGATAGCCAAAAATGGCAATACATCCATGCCCCCATTTTCAGCCGCAACAATAGTGGCTTGAGGGAAGAGCTTATGAACATCGCCAGCCACCAAGTTCAAATGTTCAGGCACACAAGTTACAAAAAGATCGAATGGTTCCGAAATGAGCTTAATACGCTGCGAAATCTTAGTCCACTGCTCTGTGTAGTAGAGATGAAGGCACACTGCTACTTTAGGTTTCCCCGGGCTGATCTTCTTAAACGGTTGCAACCTTGGAGCAAACTCCCGCTTCAGATCAACAGTAATACTTTGAGCCGTTAGGTTGGAGGAGCGCTTAGACCAGAGATAGCCCCACGCTTTATGGGCCATTTCCACCATCAATTCACGATTGTCCATGACCATCATCAAAGCTGAAGCCCATTTTTCAGTCCCACCAGCGCTTCCAATGACCAAGCCTTTTTTTATCAATGGCTCATATACCCAGCTTCGGCTACAAATTACTGGAAGTCCCAGTGCTGTCATGTGAAGAAAATCTTGATCGTGTTCACCCACGTCATGCCCAGGCAAAGATCGTGGAATTAGTCCGATATCAAACTTCTCCGCCCGCATCAACCACTCTGCATAGTGAGGGTACGCTGAGCGCTTGGTATTCCGCTCGATATGCTTGATCCAGGCACGTTCGGGGACAGTCTTAGCAGAACCTAAAATCACGAGCTGGAAATTGATTCCGCGTTTCGCTGCGACCTGGTCGAGCGCTCCGACTACCAAATTCAAATCTTCGAGATTTTTATCATCTGCAAGAATTAACATCCGGAAGCGAGGGGCTAGAGATGGTGAAGGCTGAGGTGCGCGATAATTTCGCCAAAATCTTACATCCAGTGAATCTTGAACTATGCTAGAGCTGTTACACAAATCACAGTACGCAAGTTCCAAGCGACTGGTTGCAAACCACACATGGTCAGCATGGGCCATAAGGAGCTTAAGGGCGTGTTTCTGGTCATGCGTACTTTGTTTGCATGTTTGAAGGAAATGGTCCTGGTGGAAGTCAATATATATTTTAAATCCGGCATCGGATTTCTTGTCAATAAGTGCACTTGCCGTCGATTTTCGTTTGACGGACGTACCACCGACTATCACGGCATAACATTCCGCTATCAATGGGTCAGTAACATCACTTACCAGAGATATCCTAAAGTCCTGATGCGCAAACTCGTTCGTCAATGGTGATATAAGTCTAACGTATTCACGTTGACTGAGAGGCTCTAGGTTATCTCTCAAAATAACTAGATGTAGACGGTCTGTGTTATTATTAAATCTTATATCTCCAGAATCTGCTCTATAATCAGTACTCCAAATAGCAGGGAGTCCGAGGCGGTCTAAGATGTCATCGCATATTACATTCGCTCGATTATCAAATGAGTGGTGTTTGTTAACGAAGTCAGCGACAGTCCGTCTCTGGTTTTCTCCCGCATCATCGATCGCTTCAATGCAAGAGCTAGCACTATCAAAACCTTTTCGTTCTTCAAGTTGAACGATTGTGCTGCCGAACATCGATGTGATCGAAGGTATGGGATCTGTGACTAGTGTGCTGCCTGAGGCCAGCACATCATAGACCCTGTTTGAAACGAATCCATATTCGCGCATGGATTCCCAATGATCATTCAACACAATATGGTGACTTGCATACGTGCTGCAGAGTTCGGTGTTGGATATGTTTTCAGATTTTATATAGTTAGAATCAACAAAGCTCGACCAACGTGTACCGTAAATGGCGATGTCATGTCCTGACTCGATTGCCTTCCGCACGATAGGTCGATACTCATTACGCGAGTTACCAACGAATAGCATCGCGTCAGATCTTGGTTTTGCAGGCCTTACATATCGGAACCGCTTCGGATCACTGCACTGGAGAAGTGGTACAACCTTTTTCTGAATTTGCAGCTTCAGGAATTCAGCATGTGATGAGGACGCAACATAAACTAGATCAAAGCTATTGTACTCGTCCAGAGTCACTTGGTCGGGGTGACTAATGTTCCACATTATATTTATAGCCCCTTTTCGAGGGGTGTAACTCGTGAGCCCACGGAGGACAATAACCACGTCCTCTGCACTGGTAGGGCGAGCGTACCATTTGCCATGAAAATCAAGGCTGACCTTATGGCCTTTCTCTTCCAGGGCAATTCTCAAAGAGTCAGCATAATGGTAATCTCCCCATTGCTGCTTTTCCGCTTCCGGGGCTGGTATCTTGATTGAGATATTGAGAGCGATTGCTTTCGATATGTCGATTCGATCTTCACTATCGATAGTGTTCTTTAGTCGAACGACTTTCTGGAATGCCAGTGGCTCCGACAAAGTGATGCGATTCGCATCGTTCCTACTTTCAAGATAATTACAGCCAATAAATGGCGCAAAAAAAGGCGGTGCTTCGTTTGTATAACGAAGAATCAGATCCCAGTCGACCATTCTCCTCAGCGCAGTGTCGTAAGGTCCTTCTTTTAATAGCAAATCTCTTTTGTGGGCAAAAATGTTAATATCTACATAGTTGGCATGAAGGCACTCATTTCTGTCAAAAGGTTCACCGCGATATCCAATCACATTCATATGCTCATCATGCAATAGGAGTGAAGCATATCCGGTCCCCCTCCCAGTGATCAAAAATGACAGATTCATGATCTCTAGGAAGTTGGGGGCCCACGTGTTGTCGGAGTCTAGGTAGTAGATATAGTCGCCACCAGCAATTTCCAGTCCTTGATTTCGCGCTGCGCTGACACCTTTGTGTTGCCCTTGAATAACTTGGATGCGTTTATCTTTCTTATAAGGCTTTAGCACCTTGTGAGTATCATCTGTACTGCCATCATCAATAATGATGAGTTCCCAAATTTTGTGTGTCTGAGCAATGACAGAATCAATGGCCGCCTTCAGCGTTGCCGCCCTATTGTAGGTAGGCATTATTATGCTGGCGAAAAATTTTCTTGATTTTTTCTTTGTTTCTATAGGGACTGCTGATATTTTCTTTAAGAATACCTGTTCCCCGTCGTGGTCATAGTGTGACAAAAGTCGCTGACATGGGGCCCAGGGTCGGAGGGTGAGGTGCTCTTCTAAAGTTAATTCTGAAATGCTCCGCTTGCCTGTCATCTCCAGCGAGCTCGGCCGGTTGATTGAAAGCGTGGCTGAATCATCAGCGTCTAAACTAGAGATCGATTGATCAGGTTTATCATGTACTGCGGTGCCAGATTTGGCAAGGAATGTCTCTGCTAGTCTTATATTGGCCGACACGATTTCCTTGAGTTCGGAATTTTGGCTAATGGCTTCTGTATATAGCTGAATAGCACGCCCGTAATCACCAGTACGAAACTCTAGATTTGCCTGTTGTAGCAGGGTTAAATTTAGTGACTTATTCATTTGATCCATCAACCAGTATGTTGAGTAAATTTGACGTTAATGATATTTATCGGACTTACTGTGGCATTTGCACGAATATCGCCATTAGGTTGTTTGGTTGTTTGGACGAACAATGTCAAAATGTTATCTTTGTTCCATCTGGTTCGATCGATAATGGGCTCGGCATAACCTAGATCCGCCGGCCAAAGTATCTCGAAGCCATCCAGATGAGCTAAATAGTTTGGCGCGGAAGCTGAGTAAGAGCTAAGCCGATTTTTTGATATGTCTCCCCGAAATAGAATGTGAACATTATCATCCTTATCGAGGATGATCTCGGGGCGACTAATGGGTATCGGTAAAGTTCCTATTCCCTTGAGCTGAAATGGAATCTCTCTTTTTGACACCTGTCTTATATTCCAACCAGCGTCGGTCAGCCACAGATGGAAATACTGTGGTATTCCAGCGTTGTCATTGGCGTAGAAAGCTATATGCGCAAATCCTTTACTATCCAAAGCCATACTGCATTGATTGATCAGGTTGCTCCCCGGGGGCACAGCGAATATAACCTCGCTGTTCACAGGTGTGATAGGGAGGCGATAGACCACTCCCCCACTAGTGTGCCAGGTAAGGCCATTATCAGCAGACTTTGCATAACATATATTCAAATTGTTAACGATTTGCTCAGGTCCGATTGAGTGCGTTCTCCAGACAAATGACAAATGCAAAACACCACGTTCATCAACCACTGGATGGTTCCAATAGGCGTTGCACGTCCAAGGAGAGTTACTTTCACCAGACAGTACCGCCACTGGATGGTCAGCCCAAACGCCCAGTTTTTCATCAAACGTTTTGAGGCGTGCACAACCTTTATCTGATTCACCGTCCCTGTACAAAAGCGTAAGCGGGTAATCTAGTCTCGGATTTATGAATGTCGGATAAGTAACTCGATCTTCATAATGCCCAGTCATCGCCTGCTCTTCACTCCAAACATCAATTGCATAGGGCTTTAAAGACCGGCGATACCTGAGCTTTGTACCATGATGGTCATATGTTATGTGTAAGCAATGATCTCGGTCGTGCCCTAAGCTTATACTGTTGTGAGCGTCATGAAGTCTATATTGCCCTTTGAGCTCATAGGATTCAACACCATTGGTTGATAGCCGAACCAGAATCAACACACTCTCACTCTCGTAAAAGGCCGTGTATTGATAAGTTCCTATGGTCAGAATGCCGTGATGTCGATAGATAGCAGTATTGATTGTGTTAGTGGCCCAGCCGACCCCAATTTGAATGTCGTCTAATACCTTGGCTTTGAATTTAGAGTTATAATTTTTCTTATAGTATTCGCCGATCAATTTTTTCATTGATTCGGCTGTCAAGCCCCATTTACAGGCGAAGTCGCCAAATGCCTCATAGCCATCTTGCGAATCCAGTTCTGCATGGGCTATCGCGATAATGAATGCAATCTCTGCTCGATTACTTCTACTGGAGATGTCGCCATCAGTGATTTTTGTCAGTTCAGGCCAGTCTTTACTTTTCCAAAGAGAATTAATAGTCTGCAGGTATGCGACATCACCTGTAAAATCACCATTGATTTTATCGTGTCTGTTCTTGCTGATCCAAGACCTGATAAGTTTCAAGAACTTCCGACACATAGTAACTCCCTGTTACGAAAATTAAGCAGGCAGAATTTGTTTACGAGTGGTTTGGCTGCTGCGCTGAGCAATCATATTCTTCACAAAAATTATGCGTGTTTCATTGGCCAGCGCACACCATTCCGCCCATCGCATCGATAAGTTTGGCTCATCTTTAGCTAGGCGGTCCACAATGAGCGGAAGCTTTCCAATTAGTCCTGTGATCAACAACCTATCGGCGTCAGACAGAAGGCCCCATACATTTGTATCCAACGCATTAGGTGCCGCTAGGCGCAATTCAAGTCGTTCTTCGTCACCATCAATCGATTCAGCGTACCAGTTCTCAATCACATTCTTGCAGGTATCTGTGAATTCGAGGCGAGGATGTAAGGAAAAGTCGTTGCTTTCATCCGTTACAGTTGATAGCTTGAACTCGAAGTCGGCATATGATTTCAGATTTACACTTAAGTTTGAAATTCTTATTTGTAGGCTGTGGTAATTTTCTGAATGTTTTATCTTGCCGGTACTGACATGATCAAAACGCAGGGTAGCCGGCCAAGCTGTAAATCTTGCGGCTTGATTTCTAATGTAATTGAGAAGCGTAGCATTTTTACTGCCGGTAATGCCTAGCAGTAAGTCATGTTCTGTAAATAGCTTATCAAGCAACGCAAACATTGATTTCACGACATTCCAGTCTGTAGTCCCCAAGCTGGACAGCTGTTCAGTTCGGTCGCCATCCAAATTACCATCAGGAAGGGATAGCTGGAATCCTAGGGAATTTTCGTCTAGGTGCTTAAGGCTAAAGGGAGAAAGATCATCTTCTACCTTCACAAAAATGTCTGTTGCATCTTTCGCCTTGTTGCTAACTATGGAAATGTAGACCGCTGGAAAAAAATGAGAATTCATCTCAACATTTTTCAAGCCGATGGTCGTCAGTTGTGTGTTTCTCTTGATGGGGTGTTCAACGATTGATTCGATATTAAAATCAATGTGATTTGGATTTAATTCAAGAAGGCGATCAAGTCTGCTGGTAAGTAATTTGATTTTTCGATCTGCGATTTGTTGTGATGTGATCAATCGTTCAGAAGTTTCTTGTGCGTAATGTAATGATTCGATAATCATCTTGATGTCATCATCATGCATCTTAAATTCCGCCCGCGCAAAGTTGGTTATACTGAATCATGTATGTCTCTCCCCGTTACTGTATTGCAGGTCCGCATTATTGGATTAAGTCAGGCCTGTTAATGGCGGGGATTTGGAGCCAGTGGTGAGATTGGATAACAAACCCTCACCTTTGAATCGATCTTTCTCATGGCAAGACCTCCGTAAGGCCCTGAGAGATAGTCATGACTCAGCAGCGGGTGATAATAGGCGTCGCAGGTTTCAGCTCCAGCCCACCTCTTTCTGAACCTTAATTGCTCTCGCTCAGCTCGTGCCCGCTTTTCTGGAGTCTGATCTTTACCTCGACTAGCCGATTCTGCGTGGATGAGCCTTGACGAAGCAACCCAAGTCATATGAAAGCCTCTTTCCAAAAGCCTCAGACAAAAATCGACATCATTGAACGCTACAGGATACGAATATTCATCCAGGCCTCCCACTTCGTCAAACAGAGACTTCCTTATTAAGAAGCATGCGGCGGTCACTGCACTCTGTCGCCGCGTTAGTTGATTCAGCCCCAGGTAACCTGCGTCGTGATCTTTAAGATGGTTGCCGGTATGCGCTGCTAGCCCATTGATGCCCGCTACCACACCACCGTGCTGTACCATATGATTCGGCCATAGCAACTTTGCCCCAACGGCGCCAACACCTGGGCGGGTCAGTTGGGCAACCATTTCCTTGAGCCATCCACTCTCAATCACCTCAATATCATTATTCACCAAGCCAATGACATCGCCCGTGGCCACACTCGCAGCCCGATTGTTAATGGTTGAGTAGTTGAAAGGATAGTTGTGCTCTAGGACTTTAACGCCCCGTGCCTTGATATCGCCTAGGTACGCCAAGGTATCCGGATCACTTGACTGGTTGTCGACCACAATGACTTCCAAGTCCGGATAGTCTGTCCCTGTCAACAAACCCTCAATGCAAGCGTGCAACAATTTGTACTGATCACGCGTGGGCACGATCAGGCTGACGCGCGGCAACTTCTCCGGGAGAGGCCAGTGAGCTCTAAGCAATGCGGGGTAATCATGCACTCGGCTGACCATCGACCCGGGTGCCAACGCATCGCATAACCATTCCATTGCCTTCAGTCGTTCCGGCGACGGCTGTGCCTGCTCCGGGCTGGCAGCTGTGTGATTGGCGCGGTGATAGAGCACACGGGGAAGATGGGCCACGCTCCACCCACTTCGCTCCGTAGCCAGAGCAATGGCTGCAACCAAGTCATGCCAACCGACCAGCATCGGCTCGTTGCGGCTAGCCAGCAAATCCATTGCTTCGCTGACGATACGCTGCCCGAAGATAACACCGGGCGAAAAAATGTCAGCGCCGATGAATAGGTCCAGGTCCCACACAGGTTTCAACCACGGTGAAGTCCGTTCGCCGCCGGGGCCGTCCCGGTCACAGTCGGCATAGGCCCAAGCGCTCCCGTCGTCGAGCAATACGCTCAAGTGCGCAAGCGCAAATGGTGCCAGGTGATCCCCGGCGCTTATTGGCAAGATGCGGTCACAGCCGGACGCGATAAGTGTTTCAAGTGCTGGGCCTAGATCTGCCGATGGCGCATACGCGAGGGTGTATTGGGTAGGGCTGTAGTTTTCCAGGCTTGAGAGGGTGCGTTGTTCTAATGCGACAATGCCCTCGGTGATCAGCAGCAGGCCAAGTTTACCTTGCAGTGCAGGGGCAGCTTGGTCGTCAAGGCGCTGAAATGCATTGAACCATTGAGGGTAACTGTCCCAGCCGGCACTCTTGGGCAGGCGGATGCTTTGTTCCTTAGCGACTGCACTCAGCATCTCCAGCGTTGCTGCATCATGTGCAGTACCCAATTTGCTGATTAGCCCTTCAACGCCCTCTGGCCAGCAGCACAAGCGAATAGGGCTGCCTGCCAGTTGTTGGCCAAGATCATTGAAGATCTCCAACACATGTACCTTGCCATCAGCCAACTCCCAAGGCAGGTCGATGGCAAACCCGTGGTCGCTGGTGGCGCGGTACGCTAAAGCTTGGTTGTGCTCATTGCACACAGCCCGACCAACCTCCTGATCGCCTTCCCGAACCGTAACCTCCACGTGTCGATCAGGTGCCTTCGGATCCCAGCACCAACCTCCGACACGCAGGCCACCTGTATGCCAGACCTGGGACGCAATCGAGGCGCTGTCTTCACTGGGAGCTGCCGGAAGTGACAATTGCCCTTCCAATTCGAATGACTGGTTGGCGATGTATGCAGTGATCAACCGTGCGTCATCAAGCCAGCGCTGACGCAATTGCACGGCGAAGCCATGGTACTGGTCGCCCACTGGTGCGTTGGGCTCATATTGGTCGGCGCGCGCCAGCGCAACGCTGGCTCCATCAATAAACACCTCGATGACGGGGCGGTTTTCCGGCTGCGTGTTGTCCATGGCCCAGCCGTGCAGTACATCCCCCTGAAGACCAAGAATGGCGCCGCTGAAGGCGGGTAGGGTGACGGGCTGAGCCGTTTGCGGTTGATCCAGAAGGTGTTCGGTCATCGGGCCAGGCTCGGGGTGAAAGGCAAAGAGGTAAGGGCGGCGGCCCCTATTTCGCTTGCCAGCAAATTGGAGGGGGCGAACAGCGGTATACCCAGCTGGGCTGCCAAGCCAGGGGCCGCCCAGTCGCTGCCAGGGTTTTCAGCCAGGCTGAGCACAGCATCACATCCTGCGGCTTGGGCTCGCTCGGCCAAGGTGAAGCCATCCAGGTCGGGCAGCACATCAACGGTTCCGACGGCTTGCAATTGTTTCAGCAGGGGGCCATCGCTTGGCGCAACCAAACGGATGGACAATTTCGTGCGTTTGATATGCCTTGCAACATCCAGCCAGCGTTGGGCAAGGGAGATGTCGCGCAGGCTGTCACCAATCACAAGCGACTGAGGCAGATGTGAAGGGGCACTTCTTGCTAATGCAGTGGCCTGGGTTGTCAGCTTGGCATCGGGCAGCACATTGCTGTAACTGGGCCGCAACGCTGACCACGGCAACTGAACGTTCGCAGCCTTGTGCGCAAAACGCTGCCAGTCATAACCGCCCCGTTGATCGAGCAAGCGGTCGTCGCTGCACTGGATGCTATACGGAATGGCCAGCATAGCCGGCAGGTCACATAAGCTCAGCGGGCAGTGGGCGAGGTTCTGGAATACGATTGCCTGCATCGGTAGCTGGCGCAGGCATTCGACCAAACGATTGAAATCGTCTGGCAGTTCGAATTCCAAATTCAACGTCAGAGGGTGCAGCGGGGCAGTGAGCAATACATACCGACGGTGGCTGGTCTGGTGATAAGCAAGGCTGAAGTCGGCATCGTTACTGGAGCCATCGTGAACGTAGAGCGTTGTGTCCACCCCAGCCTGCCAACTTAACCTTTGCTCGTTCGCCGGTTTGCTTGCCAAGTGCTCAAGGCGGGCACGTTGTAGCGCCTGACGTGCAGGTTTGATAGGGTCGCGCAGGCAAAAGGCTTTATAGCGGCTGGAGGCGTCGGGGTACCGTTTGCGCAATGTTGCGTTGTTTACCGCCACGCGCATCAACTTCTCGGCACCAAACGAAATACCGCCCTGGTGCGCCACAAACACGTTAGGCGCCCCCATGTGGCGCCAGCCGTGGCTGCGAGCGCGCAGGCACCAGTCGGTTTCTTCACCGTAGCCCCGCGCCAGGTGTACTTCGTCCAGGTAGCCTACCTGGTCCAGTGCAGCCCGCTTGATGTACAGGCAAAAGCCGCAGCCTGTTTCGATTTCGATGGGTGGGCTGGCCACCTGCCGGGCGAGTTCATCGAGTTCGGCCTGGGCCTTGGCGCTGGGCATCTCATGGCAGATCTGGCTACGGGGGAAGCTCATCAGCTCGCCGTTATTGGTGAACGGCGTTACCGACGCGATGCGTTCGTCGCTATAAGCCACTTCACGCAACCGATCCAGCCAGGCGCCGTGCACGCGGGTATCAGCGTTGAGCCACACCACGTCTTTGTTCGGGCTAAGTGCCATGGCGCGGTTCATGGTACGGATGAAACCGAGGTTTACCGCGTTGTTGATCAACGTGATCTTGCCCTTGGCAGCAAGCACCTTGAGTGCCTTGGCCAGCGCAGGGACGGGCGTCTTGTCTTCGATGACTACCAGGCGATGTGGGGTGCAGTTCAGCTTGCGGGCGTCCAGCGCGCTGTTGATACACTCCAGGGTTTCCTCAAGGCCGTTGTAGACCGGAATCAGAACGTCCACTGGGTTGTTTTCGCCGCCACCTACGCCGGCAGGTGGAACGAACACTGGCATTGCGTAAACCGGGCTGCCAAGCAGAGGCGTGCCGTTGGCAAACTGAAGGTGCACCGCAGGAGTGGGGTTCGGCACGCTCACCCGCAAACCACCGTGGGTAGCCGGCAGCCCCGCAGCGCTCAGCAACGGATGGGCGGTGCTGGCCGTTGCATTGATCCGCGCCCCATTGGCTTCGATAACAAGTGCTGCGGGTGCTTGCAGGTTTTGCAGATCAACTGCCCACCCTTGGATTTCCTTCTGCTCAGGCAGATAGCGCACCACGCCGATGGTGCCCGGGGCATCACTTTGCGCAGCGAGCAGCCTGATTACCACTTCAAGCTCTTTGCCCGTATGGATGTCGGGCAAGTGGGCCAGAATCATGCGCCGCAACTCACCAGGTGTTTCTGATCGGCTACGGGCCTCCCAAAGGGTCAGCCGCAGCGCGAGATCGTTGGGTTGCAATTTCCAGGCATTTGTAAGGTAGCGCGTGGCCATCTCACATTGGGCTTGTGCCAGAAGGCTGCGCCCCACCAGGGCGTGAACATCGGCCCGTTCGGGCAATGCCTTGGCGGCATTGGCAAAAAATAAAAAAGCCAGCTCGGGCGTCTGCGGCAAGGCCGCAATGCCTTTCCATACGAGTGCTTCGGCCCGGTACTCGGGAATCTGCAACGCACGTTCGAGTGCAGTTGCCGCCGCGTCGTGCTCGTTGGCCTGACGGTGGCGGTGGAAGATGTCCATGAGCGTCTCTCGCCCATGGTCGAGTTGTCTGGACATAAGCTTGGCTTGGCTACAGATAATAAAAAGAGGGGCGACCCGAGAGCCGCCCCCTTTCACATACCCCCGGCCTTGCGGCCGGGCGTACGCTTCGCTACGACAGGGCTAGTTACACCTGGCCGTGCAGCACAACGACGTTGTCGATGTGTGCAGCAGCTTCTGGCGAACCAACGATGCCCAGGGCAACGTCTGCTTGCGAAGCACCAGCTTCCAGCTGAGCAGCCCAGTGCGCTTTGCCAGCATCATCAGCAGTACGGTCCAGAGCGGACTGGTACAGCGAATCGATGAAGTCGGCGTTGGCTTTGGAGCCAGCCTCAGCGGAACCTACGATCGACTGAGCGATCTCGGCACGGCTTGCACCGTTGAACAGCTGGGATACCCAGTTCTGCAGGCCGGCTTCGTCGGCTTCGCGGCCCAGGGCAGCTTCGTACAGGCTTTCAACGAAGGTACCGTTCGACGCGTCAACTGCCTGAGCTTCGGCCGAAACCGAGATGGCAGCAGCTACGTCAGCCAGGGTGCCGCCGTTGGCCAGCAGGGAAGTCCAGACGCTTGCACCGGTGTCACCGTCGGTACCACGGCCCAGCAGGGCTTGGTACAGGTCGTTAACGTCGGCAGCGTTGTTCACACCAGCGAACTCGGAGGAGTTCAGGAAGGCGTTGGCAACGTCGGTCAGCGAACCACCGTTGTTCACGAAGCCAGTGAAGAACTTGGCGCCGCTCACGTCAGCGTCACGGTCCAGGATGCCTTGGTACAGGCGCAGGGCAGCAGCTTCTGCGTCGTTGTGGGCCAGGGCTACCGACTCTTTGTTGCCATCGGCATCAACGAAGCTCAGGAACTCAGCGTCTTTGATGGCGGCAGTTTGGTTGCCGGTCAGGTTGACGTTGAAGTTGTTGCCAACGGTCAGGGTGTAGTCGTCACGAGTGCCGTCCAGCTGCACAACGTCGTAGCCTGCACCAGCGTTGACGATGTCAGCGTGGTTGCTGCCGCTCAGGATGATGGTGTCATCGCCCGAACCGGTGGTTACGTTGTTGTTGCCGTTGCCAGCGATAACGGTGTTGTTACCGTTGCCAGTCACGATGGTGTCGTTGCCGTCGCCAGCGTCGATCAGGGTGTTCTGGTCGCCTTTAACGGTGATCACGTCGTCGCCGTTACCGGTAGCAACTACCAGTTGGATGGCGGAGGTGTCTACCGACTCAGGTGCAACGGCAGCAGCGAAGGTCTGCACGTCGGCAGCGGCGGCTGCTTGACCTTGCAGGTCAACAACCAGGTTGGCATCGCTCTGCAGCACGTAAGCGCTGACGCCAGCAGCTTCTGCGCCGGCCAGGTCAACAACCACTTGGTCACCTTTGGCGCCTTCGACTTCGCCCAGGACGATGTCGGCAGTACCGGAGGTTGGCAGTTGAACGTTGGTACCGGTGATGCCGGCGATGCCGACAGTGTCAACGGTGTCCAGGTTCAGCAGGCTGTTGATGGCCGCCAGGGTGGTGTCGGAAAGGTTGGCGCTGTCTGCGCTCAGGGTAGCTTGCAGATCGCTGCTCGATTGAGGGCTATCGTATTGCATGATGTCTTCCTGTTACTTCAAGCCATTTGGCCTGCTGCAATAGTATTCTGCTGTGACGCAGAGTTTTCCCACGGAGACTTAAGGCGGGCAGCGTTCATCTTCGTTACGGGGGTTACGGCGAGGTGCAACGCCACCAGCGGCTCATTGCCGGTGGGGCCGTGCATCATCTGATTGGTGACCAGGCGCTGAGGTTCCGCATTTCCGAATGCGAGCAGGCCGGTTAATTCGTAATGTTTGCGCAGGGGGCCTACCAGGCTGAAACCTACGCATATCAGGGGCAGGCCCTGGCCACGGGCACCAACGGTGGTGCCGGTGGAGACATTGCGGCTGGGGCCAGAGCCGGCCACCATGCACGTATAAAGCAGATCGACCCCGGCCGGTTTGTTCGGCAGGTCGATTGCAAAACATTCAATGAACTCGTTGCTGTTGGGCACGCCCACGTAGCCGTGCTTAGACACTACTTCGCCCGACTGCTGCAAGTGTGCAGTAATGGTGACGGGCAGCGGGGTGGCGTCGGTGGGCAGCGCTTGAGCGGGTTCGGTGGCAACCACGGCGAACGTACGCATGATGGCCGGTGAGGTATCGATGCGATCAATGCGCAGGTCAACCGGGTCAATCACATCGTCGAACATGTGGTATTCAGTGATCAGCACGGTAGTAACGCCGGCTTTTACACGCGCAACAATGGTGTCGCCCAGCTTGGTCAGCATGTTCTTGCTGACGCCCTCGGCGGGGAAGAAATCGATAGAGCCTTTACCCAGTGGCGCTTGCTGCAGGGCGATACAAACGGGCTTGTCTGCAGGGGGCTGCGAGGCGTACCTGAAGATATACATGCCCGGCTCGAGCAGTGTGACCCGAGAGCTGATTTTCAAGCCATCAAGGGTGTGCGAAGGCATAGACATGGCGTTGTTAAGCTCCTTTTAAGCAGTGACACTGGTAGCTAACGTGCTCAGACCCGTGCATACACTAACTGGCCATTGAAGGCTCCCTGCGAGTGGCGAAGATGCCGCCCGGGGGAGGGGATGTCAACCAAGAAATCTAAAAAAAATTTCATATCTGTGTGGAACTTAGCTATAAGCCACGCGATCGGTGCGGTGCTTTCGGCCCTATCTGCGCGTTCAGGTTGGAGAGTGTGCCTGCCAAAAAAGTTCTGCCCTATCAGGTGATTATCTAGAGGGTCAGGATTTTATCCGAGCAGTGCGGCTTTTTTGGCGTCACTTTTCTGCGGTTCGGCCCCGCTGTGCCGTTTGTCTGATGGTCAGTCAGAACCGGCTAACCTGAAAGCACTAATCCGCGCCTTCGCAATATTTCATGAAAAAGGTACTGCTCGTCGCTGAACGAACTGGCACTGGGAACAATCTGACACGCTGCCCTCTTGGCTGGGTGTTACACTGCCGGCCGCTTTCGCCATTCTCAGTACGGACGCCATGAGTTATCAATCCGAAAACAATCTGCAAGCCGCCCTCAGAGCCTGCAAGAGCAGCTTCCTTTCGGTAGGCTTCTTCAGCTTCTTCGTCAACGCGCTGATGCTGGTGCCCACCTTCTTCATGATTCAGGTATCCGGCCGCGTCGTTCCCTCCAGCAGTACGTCCACCCTCCTGATGCTCACCCTCATCATGACCCTATTGGTGATAACCATGGGGGCGCTGGAGTGGGTGAGGTCGCGCATCATGGTGCGCATCAGTAACCGCCTGGATGTGCTGTTGAGCCGTGATGTGTACAGGGCCAGCTTCAAGCGCGCACTTAATAGCGGTGGCGCTGACGCAACGGCCCAGTCGCTCAACGACCTTACCTCATTGCGCCAGTTTTTCACGGGCCCTGGGCTCTTCGCTTTCTTCGATGCGCCGTGGTTCCCGATCTATACGGTTGTCATGTTCCTGTTCCATCCGTGGTTCGGTTGGATGACATTAGGTTGCGGGTTGGTATTGGCTGTGCTGGCGGTGGTAAACCACAAGGTGACGGGTAGCGCTCTGGCCACCGCCAACAAGGAAAACGTCGCGTCCAACGTGGTCACTACTAAAACGTTGCGCAATGCTGAAGTTATCGAGTCCATGGGCATGCTGGACACGCTGATGAACCGTTGGGCCAAGCGCCAGCGCAACATCATGCTGCTGCAGTCCGATGCCAGCGATAAAGGTGGGGTTGTCAGCTCTACGTCCAAGACGTTCCGTATCTGGTCCCAGTCCATCATGCTCGCGATTGGTGCCTATCTGGTGGTTACTCACGAGATCAACCCAGGGCTGTTGATGGCGGGCTCGCTGTTGCTGGGGCGTGCGCTGTCACCTATCGACCAGATGATCAGCAGCTGGAAGGGCTTCGTTGCCGCCAAGGTTCAGTACGACCGCCTCAATAAAGTGATGGACGACCTGAAAAACGAGCCTGAGCGTATGCCCCTGCCTGCGCCAGAAGGGCACATCCAGGTAGAGAACTTGGTAGTTGCCCCGCCGGGTGCAAAAGCAGCCGTCATTCGTAGTATCAGTTTCGTAGCTCCTGCTGGGTCTATAGTCGGCATTGTCGGCCCCAGCGCTGCTGGCAAGTCCACACTGGTTCGCGCACTCATGGGCATCTGGCCACCGCAGCATGGCGTGGTACGTCTTGACGGTGCAGACATCGCCAGTTGGGACAAGCAGGAGCTTGGGCCGTATGTGGGTTATCTACCCCAGGATATCGAGCTGTTCGAAGGCAGCATCAGCGAAAACATCGCGCGCTTCGACAAGGTTGACCCCGACAAAGTCGTGAATGCGGCGCAGATGGCTGGCGTGCACGAGATGATCCTCATGCTGCCCGATGGCTACGACACGGTTATTGGGAGCGACGGCGTAAACCTCTCGGGTGGGCAGCGTCAGCGCATCGGCCTGGCACGTGCCATCTACGGTAACCCGCGCCTGATCGTACTCGATGAGCCCAACTCCAACCTCGACGATGTGGGGGAGCGTGCCCTTGGCGTTGCCCTGCAAAAGTTGAAAGAAACCGGCGCTACGGTGTTCATCGTCTCCCACCGTCCAAACATCCTCACGCGTCTGGATCGCATTCTGGTAATGGCAGGCGGCACTATCTCGCTGTATGGCGAACGTGATCGCGTCATTGCCGAGCTGGCCGCCCAGCAGGCCAAGGCCCAGCAACGCGTGGCCCCGCCGGCAGGGCCGCAGCCGCCCGCAGCACCTTCGGCTGCACCCAATTCCGCCCCACCTGCGGCACCGGCGCCTGCGCCAGCCCCTTCGACCAGCACTGGCGCGTGAAAGGATTTCTAGATGAGCAGTAAAGCGATTACCGCGTTCGACCACAATTTCGATGACATGCCCACCTCTGATCGGGGCATCCGCCGTATTGGCCTGACTATCGTGTTTGTCACGTTCGGCATTTTCGGCAGCTGGGCCGCCTTTGCGCCGTTGAGCAATGCCGTGCATGGTTCAGGTACAGTCACCGTACAGAACTACCGCAAGACCGTGCAGCATCTGGAAGGCGGCATCGTAAAAGAACTGCTTGCCCGCGATGGTGACTTGGTCAAGAAAGGCGACCCACTGATTGTGCTGGACGAGTCTCAGCTGAGTGCCGAATACGAGTCCACCCGTAACCAGTTGATCGTGGCGCGGTATAAAGAAGCGCGGCTGCGCGCCGAACGTGATGGGCTGGATTCCATCCCGCCGGTCACTATGGAAGGTACTGACTCTGACCGTGCCCAGGAAGCGATGGCGGGTGAGCAGCAGGTATTCATGGCGCGTCGCAATTCCCTGCAGGGTGAGATCTCGGTTAACCGCGAGCGCATTCAGCAGATGAAACAGCAAATTGCTGGCCTGAACGACACCATCGGTACCAAGAGCGGGCTGGAGAAGTCGTATACCGGTGAAATCAAGCAGCTCAAGGAGCTGCTGGCCGAAGGCTTCGTGGATAACCAGCGCATGCTTGAGCAGGAGCGCAAGCTGGACATGCTCAAGACTGAAGTGGCTGATCATCGGTCAAGCATCACTCAGACCAAACTGCAGATTGGCGAAACCGAGCTGCAGATTGTGCAATTGAAGAAGAAGTTTGATTCTGACGTGGCCAAGGAACTGTCGGATGTTCAGGCTCAGGTCTTCGACCTGCAGGAGAAAGAGGCTGCCTTGCGTGACCGCCTGTCTCGTGTGGTGATTCGTGCACCAGAAAGCGGGATGGTGCTTGATATGAAGGTGCACACCATTGGCGGCGTTATCAGTGCAGCTACGCCGATTCTGGATATCGTACCGGCGCAGTCGGAGCTTGTGGTGGAGGCCAAGGTAGCCACCCGTGATATCGACCGCCTGGAGTTAGGTAAAACCGCAGATATTCGCTTTACCGCGTTCAACCAGGCCACCACGCCGGTGATCGAAGGCAAGCTGGTGCGTATCTCTGCCGATAGCTTGACTGAAGAGCGCACAGGGGATGCTTACTATCTGGTGCGTGTACAGGTAACTCAGGATGGCATGAAGAAGCTCGGCAACCGCAAGCTGCACCCCGGTATGCCTGCCGAAGTCCTTATTAATGCTGGCGACCGCACCATGCTGCAGTATCTGTTGAAGCCTGCCCGCAACATGTTTGCTGAATCGCTGATCGAGGAATGATTGTGCTGCGTTTGCTACCTGGAATGCTGATGTGCATGGTCGCCTGGCAAGCTGTGGCTGCCGAAGGGAAGGGAGCGGCCGGTGAGCAGCCGAAGGCAGTTTCGGCCTCGACTTATGCGCTGGATTTGGCGGGCCTGTACCGCGAGGCCCGCCTGGAAGACCCGAGGGTGCTCGCTGCGTATGCTCGCGCACGTTCTGCCACCGCCCAGCAGCGGGAGGCGCTTGGCGGCTTGCTGCCGCAGGTCTCGGCTAATGCGAATACCAGTCGAGTGCTTCGCAAGAACGAGATCGATCGTGACATCTATAACAACGAAACCTACTCCCTGAGCCTTACCCAGTATCTGTACAACAAGCCGGCCTGGGAGCGTTACCAGAAGTCCAAAAGCGTCAACGAGCAAAAAGGCCAACAAGCCGAAGACACGCTTGCTGAAGCGACTGTAGACCTCGCCAAGCGCTATTTCGTAGCCCTGGCAGCCGACGACGAGCTGGCCCTGGTACAAGCCGAACGCCGCGCCACCCAGAAAAACCTGGACCGTGTCACCAGCATGTTCGACCGGCAGATGGCCAAGATCACCGACAAGCTGGACATGCAGGCGCGTGTGGATTTCCTGGCAGCCCAGGAAGTAGAGGCGCGCAACCAGGTGCAGGTGAGCCGTGAGGCACTGGCCGAGGTCGTTGGCCGGCCGATCACCGAGCCGCTAAGCCGCGTGCGTAACGATGTGGCGTTGCAGGCGCCCACGCGCCCTCTGCAACAGTGGATCACCCAGGCGGTTGAAGCCAACCCGTCACTCAAGGCCTCCAAAAGCGGGGCCGAAGCTGCCATGGCAGCCGTACGTGAAGGCAAAGGCGAGCATTACCCGCAGCTGACGCTGAGCCTCAGCGCCCAGCAGAGCGACCAGGGCTACGACAACACCCAGGCGCCTCGCAGCGACAGCTACGTGGCCACGCTGGGTGTGAAAGTCCCGATCTATAGCGGTGGTTCCACTTCTGCCCGGGTGCGCGGCCTCTACGATGAGCAGTTGGCTGCGGAAGAGCAGCTTGAGGGTGTGCGCCGTCAGGTGGTGAAAGAAACCACCACTGCCTACCTCACCGCCCAGGCTGCAGTGGAGAAAATCCGCGCCAACCGCAATGCGCTGTCTTCTGCGCAGCAATCCAGCGTTGCGGCGCAAAAGGCCTTCAGCTATGGCGTTGTGAACGCGGTGGATGTATTGACCAGCGTGCAGAACGAGTTCAAGGCGCGGCGTGATCTGCTTAAAACCCAGTATGACTTCATCACAAACCTGTTCTTGCTGAACCGCTGGGCGGGGGAGTTGAATCAGGAAAGTGTGGATAACGTGAATGTGTGGCTGAGCCCAGTGCCGGAAACCAGCTTGCCCGGGGGCGATGTGGCTCGGCTGGATGCGCGCGCCAAGGGGTAAGCGCACACATGGGGCAGGCCTAATTGGCCCGAAACAAACGTAGGAGCGAGCGCAGCTCGCGATG